>CAYGUD010000339.1:0-3163 GCA_964352865.1 uncultured Hyphomonas sp. | reverse complement strand
CATCGAGTCGATCTCAGCATAAGCGAGATTTTCAATGCTTTCGAGCGCAGCAATCACATCGCGTGCCGATCGTCCGGCAGGATCATTGGCGGGTAAAGCCAGAATGAGTTCACCCGAATAGCTGGCGCGAACCAGATATAAGCCGTCAAGCTGCGCATGGCTGGATGCCCAATCGAGGTAAGCCTGCCGCGTGCCGGCTTCATCACGTCGAAAGTTACGGCAGACCTGCACGAGCTCTGGCTCATCATTGAAGCGAACGATAAAGGTCGCTGCGGGCGCACCGATCAAATTGGCCTGAGACACACCGACTGACTGTTGCTGAACGCTGTTTTGCGACCAGGCGGGCATAAACCCAAAAGCGCCGCTCTGGTCAGAAAATGCAACACACCCGGTCACGCTGAGCATACTGAGCAGTGCAATTAGACCGATATGGCCTCCATAGTGCGGTGTCGCCTGGCTAGTTTGCATTACATTTCCCTTCCCCCAAAAACTCGCTTTGCCTCAATCTGGCAGATTCACATCGGCCAGATTGAGCAACCCGGATCCACAAGGTCGTAGGCATATATCCGGGTCGTCAACTGTCGGAACAGCACCCGGGAATTGCGAACACAAGCCTGTGCACTGGTTCTCCGGAATAGAGCTTATCCCGGACATCAGGGTTGAGACAAGCTGCTCCGAATTTAGATCGGGCCTTTTCGACTTGATCAGAGCCAGCGCTGCCGCAACGTGCGGGGTCGCCATACTGGTCCCTTGCTCATACGCATAATAGCATGTCGAGACCGCGGCACCGGTCAGAGGGTCTTCGCAATTCTCGGCTGTTTTGGTTGACAAGACACCGTCAGGATTGCCGTCACCATCGTCATCGCGGGTCAAATCTCCGCCGGGCGCCAAGACGTCAACGGCGGCACCATAATTAGAGTAAGGTGCGAGAAACCCGCGCGCGTCACCGCCCGCAACCGTGACGACATTCTGACAACCCGCCGGCGCGAAGAATTCTGTTGGCACGCTGCGATTGCCAGCAGCTGCCACAACCACCACGCCCTGGGCTGTCACTGAATTGATCGCGTCCTGCATCGAAGCCGGGCAGGTTTTGAACAGACCGAGAGACAAGTTGATAATGTCCGCGGGATTTTCGTTCCAGACCTCTTCTCCGAGCTCGTTAAACTCCGGAATTGTTCCAGCAGCCCAGCGAATGGCATCATTAATGTCAGACAGTTTGCCACCGCATTTACCGAGCGCGCGCACGGGTACGATCTTCACGTTCCAGGCACCCCCCGCAACGCCGTCAGAATTATTTGTCGATCCGGCACCGACAATGCCCGCGACATGCGTGCCGTGATAAGTATTGGCGAAGACGTTGCGCTCTGGACAGAGGTCACCGGGATCATTCGCGTCGCTATCGCGGCCATTGCCATCATTGGCCACGTCGAGGTCAGACACCATGTCCCAGCCTGCGACGACATTTGCCGACCCGGCAATATCCGGGTGGTCCATTTGCAGCCCGGTATCAACCACGGCGACGACGACTTCAGACGAGCCCTGAGTGTCCTGCTCCGTCCAAAAATCTACAAATCCAGCGCCGCCAGGTGATTGCCCCGCTGCGGTGCCTTGAGATTTATAATGCCATTGCAGGCCGAAGAGCGGATCGTTGGGCGTGATCGTGACAGGCTGATTGGTCAGATTTGGGCGCCGAATCATCTGATGCTCGTAGAGCCAGTCTTTCTCCACATATTCGAACTCGCCCGATTCTTTCAGATCTTCGATCACGCATTCCATGGTGACGAGTGGATTGGCGTCGCTTGCCTGTGCCGCAACTTCATCACAGGCAACACCGTTTTCGAGCGCGATCCGCCCTTGCTTCAGCACGGCTTCAGTAAAATTCGTTGGGTTGAGCGCGTCAGAACCGATCTCGATCACCATCTGACCTGACCGAGATCGCTGAATACTCGCAGCGACGTTGAATTTGGTGGCCGTTTCGATCATTCGCTCTTCAGCCACCAATTGCCGCTGCAAAGCGGCATTTGGCAGAATAGTCGCCCGCGCAGCCACTTTCGGGCTCATCTGCGGAAGTTGGAGCATGCGCTCCTCAGGGGTCGCGGGAATACGCATCGCCATTGAACGCGACCGCGCCACGGGTTGCTCGAGACCTCGATCAACCCGTTTTTGGGTCACTGTTTCACTTAGCGGTGCGCGCGGCAGCGCTGGCTCATCAGAGAGAACCGAGCGGGTGGGCGCACGGCGCTCGGGATCGACAACAGTGATCGAACGCTGCTTCGAAGCGGGAAGCTCGATGCGCCGGATAACACCAGGATCGATCACGGCCTCTTCCATGGTCTTTTCATCCGGTACGATGATCTTCGCTTCTGACTGCTCATCAACAACCACATCAAGCGCCATTTCAGGCGTGGCCATGAGCGCTGACATCTCAACGGTAGGGGGCAATTCTGTGGGTTTCGCGACAATTGAACCGATAATGAAGCGCGGCGAAGCCTCGTCTTCCGTCGCGGCTACGGCACGCTCAACAATCGTCCCCGCAAAAGCCCGAGCTTCCACGCTGACGGATTCGTACTGCTCGCGATTACTATTGGTGACGTCCTCACCGCCCAGCTGCCCGAGAACAGCATCGCTGAGATCGCCGATCCGATCGAGTCGTTCTTGTTGCTGGTCACAGGCAGTTAGCCCGATCAGTGTCAGCGCACTCGCGCCGAGCGCTGCACGTTTGACCCATATTGCCGTTCTAGCCATGGAACTCGTCCCCTAATCTACATCTTCGGGTTGGATTATCTTAACCATATGTCAATCTCGTGGCGAAGGGAATTCAGTCTCTTGCACCGAGCGCTTTTCCGACCACTAGGCCTGCTTCTTCAATAGCTTTGCGAGCGGGCATCGACACGCCCGTCATATTCATGAAGCCGTGCACCATGCCAGGATGCTCCTTGATTGTGACCGGAACGCCATGCGCGGCAAGTTTTGCCGCATAGGCTTTGCCTTCATCCTTAAGTGGATCCCAACCGCACAACACGAGATGCGTTGGCGCCAGGCCCGCAAAATCATCGTCGGAGGCAAATAGCGGCGACACTCTGGGATCCATACGATCGGTCTCGCGTTCGATATAATTGTCGCGAAAATAGTCGAAAAGGTTCGGCGAGATAAAGAAGCCACC
>CAYGUD010000338.1:0-3170 GCA_964352865.1 uncultured Hyphomonas sp. | reverse complement strand
ATTACGGCCCGCACGGCATCGAGTTCACCTGAACTGGTTTCGATGATGCCCATGCCACCGGCGTTTGAAAACGCTGAAGACAGAGTCGACCGCGCAATCCACCCCATTGCCGCCTGAATGATTGGTTTTTCGATTTCGAGCATCTCTGTGATGCGGGTTTTAAGCGCCATGTTGGTTTCCTCAGCTTTTCACCGGTGACCTATCGCGCCTGCCGCAAGGGAAGCGCAAGCGCGACTATCGCGTCTGAAAAAGCTTGCCGCGCTCTGTGATGAAAATAATCGTCAGCGAAGATATGCCAAGCAGCACAAATCCCCACATAAACGGCGCGATCGTACCGTCGAACTGGCCGGCAACGAGAAAGCCGAGAAAGCTCGACACGGTCGTCGAGGCGAAGCCATACGCTGCGCTTGCGGTGCCCGCGATTTTGCCCTGCGGTTCCATGGCCAGCGCCGTAAAGTTCGCACCAAGCATACCGAAACAGCCAAAAGTCAGGCAAAAGAGCGGATAGAATAACCAGAGCTTCTCGCCGACTGTGTGAAGGGTTATTACATTGATAAGTGCCAGCGCGATGAAGAGAAGCAAAACCGTGTGGCTGATCCGGCGCATGCCAAATTTCTCGACAATGCGCGAATTGAGGAAGTTGGAGGCAGCCAAAGCGGCGGCAACGCCGGCAAACCACAGCGCAAATGTCTCGTGCTTGCCAAAGACATCCGTAAAAATTTGCTCTGAAGCCGCCACAAAAGCAAACAATGATCCAAAGATGACGCCGCTGGCGCACATGTATCCGAACGTGATCCTTGTGGTCACCACTTGCCAGTAAGCCTTGCCGGTTTGTTTCGGATTGAGCGGTTGGCGATCTTGCTCAGGCAGGGTTTCCGGCAGACGTATCTGGATCCAAAACAGGATCAGCACCGCAGCGATGCTGAGCAGAACAAAGGTCCATTGCCAGGGGGCAAACAGCATTACGCCGGCGCCGATCGTCGGGGCCAGAATCGGCACGACCATAAATACTGTCATGACCAGTGACATGATCCGCGCCATAGCGCGTCCGGCCAGGAGGTCTCGCACGATCGACACTGCAATCACGCGAACACCGCTGGCGAAAATGCCTTGCACGAAGCGCATCAGCAAGAGTGTCATGAAAGACGTCGTCATGATGCAGGCAAGGCCCGCGATCGCATATCCGATCAGGCAAAGCCGCAATAATCCTTTGCGCCCAAAGCGGTCGGAGATTGGCCCAAAGACCAGCTGCGGCGCGCCGAAACCGGCAATATAGGCGAAGATGACCAGCTGCTGGTCATTGTCTCGTGCCAGACTGTAATGCTCAGAAATATTACTCAAAGCTGGCAGCATGATATCAATCGCCAGCGCATTCAGCGACATCAGGGCGGCGACCATGATGACCAGCTCCCATTGCGGCATTGGCAGCGCCGGCGCGGGCGGCTCTATGACTGCAGATGTATCAGACGTATTCACCGCGCTGTCTCGCTCTTAACCAAGGCGCGGGTTTTGAACCTCCGGGCTTTCAACCGCAAGCTTTTTCTGACCCGCCTCAGGGGCAAGAACCGACTTTGTAGAGAATGGCAGTCTTGATCGATGACACTTCGCAAACAGGCAAGTCCTGCAGGCCGGGGTCATCCGGTGTTTTGAACAGCATGATATAGTCCCAGCGATTTGGCCAATCATTGGCAAAACCAAGCGACCAGTAGCCATTTTCGGACGCAACCGCCGGTCTCGTCACTGCAATAGCAAGCGCTTTTGGAGACAGGCCATCCAATTGTGGTAAATTGAAATCCACCATTTCTGGTGCGACATCCACCAGGCTGGTATTCGTGAACAGGCCAGACACAAATGCCTGCCGCTCAATCACCGCCATCGATACCCCGTGCATACTGAAATAGTTTTTCGCGTCTTTGCTCGAGAAGGATGTCAGGAGCTTGGACCCTTGTGGCAAGTCAGCCAAAAGCAGTCGGAATTCATCTGCGCGGCGATCGATTTTCGCAAACTCGTTCACAGCATTGATGAATGTCAAAGAGAATAGTGCAAGACAGACCACAATCAGCGGCTTCCGCCTCGGTTCAAACCAAACTGGATTGATCTGAATAGATGCTGCGAGCAGGATGAGCAGCAGCGCGGTATATCGCAAATGAAAACCCCAAATTCCCAAAATGGCTACTGGCAAAGCCGCAACTAATATCAGCATCGCGATGCAGACCCTTCCCATATCGGGCACAAAAGAGATCCACTTGTTTCGAATGCCAAGATAGCATGCAGCCAATAAAAGCGGCGTCAGCACCGACGTTAACGGAGATTCGCCAAATAGCGTCCCGGCCAGAAATGCAAATATTCTGACTTCGGGATGTCTGGGGATCGCAGAGTTTGGCGTAATATCTGACGCGCCGGTCATCGAAAGTCCCAAAAAGATCAAACCACCCAGCATTGCCAGGCTGTCGAGACAGACGAGTTGGAGCAGAAATCTCCCAATACGCGCCCGCTCGCCTTTGAAGAACTGAACGATCTCCCAGACCAATGCGAGATATCCGAACACCAAAAAAGCCAGCGCATGATTTATCGTCAGGACCAGTCCAATGGGGAAGAAAACCACCGTCCTTCGCCACCCTGGCGGCATGCGGATCCACAACACAAATGCCAGCAAAGCGAGCCCGATTGAGGCGTTAAAATCAACAAACCCAAAACTCATATTGGCGTTGAAAACCGCCAAAAACCCGAGCAAGGACACCCAGGTGACACGGCCATGCAGCGTATGCGCGAGGACAACACCAGCAATTGGCGGCATCACTAAGGCGAACCATACCATTACCGCACCAGCAGCATAAATGCCGATGACCTGAGACAACCACGGGACAATCAAGTCCATGGTCAGATGAGGAACATAGTCGAAAGACGCGCTATAAAACTGCTGTAGCACAGGATCGGAATGAACATTGCCTTCAATATGGGCAAGCGCCAGATGGTTCATGTAGTCGTGACCAAGACCAAGCGGCCAAATCGCGACGAGCGCCGCAACCAGGGCGACCAGGAAAAGCGCGACATGCCAGGGCTTTAATGAACGCATATCGACACTCACAAGAGCTGCAGTTCAATAGCTGACCGGCGCCAAAGAGCTTGATAAATGGCTCGAGCGCCGTCATCTCCGGACAGAGCGATAG
>CAYGUD010000337.1:0-3177 GCA_964352865.1 uncultured Hyphomonas sp. | reverse complement strand
ATCGAAATGATTGAACGAAAACTCGGCGCCGCCGTGGCGCTCGCTTTGCTCATTCAAGTTGCTTCGACTCTGCTTTGGGCGGGGGCCGCGGCGGAGAGGATTGACGTCCTGGAGCAGCAAATGGCCGACACAAGGCCGGTTCTGGAACGCCTGGCGCGCCTGGAAGCAAGACTGGACGCGGTGCAGGCCCAGCTCAATCGCATCGAAGCGAAAGTCGGTGCGTTATGAGCGCGGCGCTGCTCAACAGCCACCAGTCGGCATCTGATGCACTTTTGATTGAAGGCTATGCCTCGCTCTTCGGCGTCGCCGACCGGGTTGGCGACGTGGTCCGAGCTGGCGCGTTCGCGGCGGCCTTGCGCCAGCGCTCGTTGCCGATGTTGCTGCATCATGTATCCGGCGCGGAGGCCGGGCATTGGGTGCGAATGATTGAAAATGGCCGCGGCTTGTTCGTACGCGGCCTGGTCGCGCGAACGGCAGCGAAAGATCTGGTGCGGGATGGCCTGAACGGTCTGTCGATCGGATTCCAGCCGCAAGTCTGGACGGCCCGCCCTGGCGGCGGCCGCGTGCTGATCAAAATAGATCTGATGGAAGTCTCATTAGTGGCGGAGCCGATGCTGGATCAGGCCCGGTTCCAAGTGGTTGCAGGATAAGGACAATAGGAGAAGATATGAGCAAGGAAGTAAAAGCCCTGAGCGGCGATGCGAAAGCCATCGCAGCAAATATTATGGCGGCATTTGACGCCTATAAGCAGGCCAATGATCAACGCCTGTCAGAGATTGAAGCGAAAGGCGCCAGTGACCCTCTGGTCGACGAAAAGCTTCGCAAACTGGATCGCCGCCTCGACACGTTGAGCTTGAAAGCCGCGAGACCAGCGGACGGCGCTGATCCGGTCGAAACGCGCGAACATGACGCCGCCTGGTCACGCTATTTGCGCAGCGGGGATGAAAGCGGCCTGGCGCAACTCGATACCAAAGCCTTGTCGACAGGCACAGATGAGCAAGGCGGCTATGTCGCTCCACCTGAACTCGACCGCCTGATTGAAGCGCGATTGATGCAAACCTCGCCGATGCGCCAGATCGCAACCGTGCGGCAAACCTCCGCTGGGACGTATCGCAAACCAGTCTCGCTTGGCGTCGGCGCGCAATGGGCAGGCGAGACGGAGGCCAGGACAGAGACAGCGACGACCGGTCTGTCTCTGCTCGAATTCCCGGCCGGAGAGCTCTACGCCATGCCGGCTGCGACGCAGACCCTTCTGGAAGATGCTTATGCGGATATTGATGAATGGCTCGCCGATGAAACCGAAGCAGCCTTCAGCATTCAGGAGAGCGCGGCTTTTGTGAAGGGCGACGGAAATGGCAAACCAAAAGGCTTGCTGACATACGAGAAAACCGATGAGAGCACGCATACCTGGGGCAAGATTGGCACGATTGATGGCAATTTCGGCGCCGATGATGCCGGGGATCAGCTGATCGATCTGATCCACACGCCGAAATCGCAGTTTCGTGTCAACGGGCGGTTCGTGATGAACCGGCGAACCGCGGCGGCCGTCCGCAAACTGAAAGATGGTGACGGGCGCTATCTCTGGGCGCCGGGGATTGGCGGGGAAGCCGCGACTGTGCTCGGATATCCCGTGACGGAGCTTGAAGACATGCCCGATATTAGCGGCGGTCAGGCCGCCATCGCGTTTGGTGATTTCCGGCGCGGGTATCTGATCGCAGATCGGCAAGGGGCGCGTGTGTTGCGGGATCCATTCTCGGCTAAACCTTATGTCCTGTTCTACACCACCAAACGGGTTGGCGGCGGCGTTCAGAATTTCGACGCGATCAAACTGATGGTGTTCTAGCGCCGGCAGATGCGCGCCTGAACTCGCCCTAGTCCACATTTTTTTGAAAGTCTTGTCATGTCCATTCTGACGGTGATTTCGCCGGCGGCCGAGCCCCCTTTGTCGCTGGAGTCTGTGAAAGCTTTCCTGCGTGTTGGCGATACTGCCGAGGATAGCTTTGTCTCTGACTTGTGCCAGTCGGCGCGTGAGCGGTTGGAGCAAGTTGCCGGGCTTGCCCTGGTGACACAGACCGTGCGCGTGACCTGGTCTGAGTGGCCGACAAGCCTTCAGGGGCGAGGGGCGCGTCTGCCAATCTCTCCGGTTCGGCGCCTCTTGTCGGTCACGGTCTCGGATGCAGACGGTTCAGCGTCGCGCCACGATGACCGGTTTCAATTGCTCTGCGGGCGGATTTGTTTGCGTCCGTGGAGCATGCTTCCGCCAGTGCCAATCGGGGCGCGGATCGAGATTGATCTCGAGGCCGGGTTCGGCGCCGCGACTGTCGTGCCGGAAGACTTGCGTGAGGCGCTATTGCACTTGATTGCGGCAATGTATGCGGCGCGCACGCCGGACGCATTCGACCTTTCGAGTCAGGGCGGCCTTCCAGACAGCGTCCGAGCGATTCTGGATGCCCGCAAAGAGGTGCGCCTGTGACGGAGGCCGACATCTCCCTCTCCGGCGCGCATGACTTGATCGCGGCGCTCCTCGCAGCTCTGCGGGCGGACGCTTCGGTTCAGGCGGTGCTTGGCGACCCGGCCCGGGTGTTTGATGATGAGACGCCAAGTCCGGCTTACCCCTATGCGGTGATTGAGCGGCATGAGAGTCAGGCGGCGAACGGTGTCATGACGCGCGGCCTGGAGCATACAGTTCAGATCGCGACCTATTCACGGCATGGCGGGGCCTATGAGTCCAAGCGCCTGCTCAGCGCTTTGCGGGCGGCGTTTGAAGGCCTGCAAATCACCTTGCCGGATCAACGCGTCGTGCTGCTCATTCCAACCTATTGCGACGCGATGCGGACCAAGAACCAATATCTGTTTCGCGGCGTTTTGCGCGTCCGCATCGTCACAGAGGAGCTGGGATCATGACAGGGTTCCATGAGATCAGGTTTCCAATGCGGCTGGCGCTTGGCGCCGTCGGTGGCCCGCAATGGCAAACCGATATAACCGCGCTGGCCAGTGGCCGCGAAGTACGTGCCGCCAAATGGGCAAGATCGCGTCGCCGATGGACGGTTGGCGGCGCGTTGACTGACCTGGCCAGCCTGCAAACTCTGGTCAGCTTTTTCGAAGCACGCTCCGGGCAGCTGCACGGTTTTCGGTTTCGCGATCCGCTTGATTGGTCCAGTGCGCCGGCTGGTCAGG
>CAYGUD010000336.1:0-3198 GCA_964352865.1 uncultured Hyphomonas sp. | reverse complement strand
TAGCGAGAGCGTGCGTCGATCACGACCATTTCCCCGTAAAAAGACGGAACACTCCCATTCAGCCGCGCGCCGAATGTCCGCGATAACGCAGTCTTTCCTTGCTATCTGCGCCGCGCTCATCCATATGCGCCTTGGGCCAGCCTTCCCCAACGAAGGTCAGCCTATCTGTAAGGATAGGAGTACAAACAGATGACTGAAGTCGCCAAACCCGACATGCGTCCCGCATGTCCGTTATTTTCGTCCGGACCAACTGCAAAGCGTCCTGGATTCTCTCTTCAACAACTTGAAACCGCAGCGCTTGGACGCTCGCACCGTTCTGTGACAGCGAAAGCTAAGCTGAAACAGGCGATTGATCGCACTAAAGTTATTCTCGGCCTGCCTGAGGGATATCGCGTCGCGATTGTCCCGGCGTCTGATACCGGCGCGGTTGAAATGTGTATGTGGTCAATGCTCGGCCAGCGCGCCGTTGATGTGTTTGCCTGGGAAAGCTTTGGCAAGGACTGGGTCACTGACGCCGTGAATGAGCTCAAGCTTGAGGATTGCAATATCCATGTCGGTGATTACGGCGTCCTGCCACCGTTTGAGCAGGCCCGCGACGATGCGGATATCGTGTTTACCTGGAATGGTACGACTTCTGGCGTCCGCATCCCGAACGCTGATTGGATTAAGCCTAATCCTGATCGCGTGGTGATTTGTGACGCAACCTCGGCTGTGTTTGCGCAGGACATTGAGTGGGAAAAGCTCGATGTCGTGACGTATAGCTGGCAGAAAGTGCTCGGCGGCGAAGCCGCGCATGGCATGTTGATTCTGTCACCAAATGCGGTGCGCCGGCTGGAAAGCTACAAACCTGATCGTCCCCTGCCCAAACTGTTCCGGATGACTAAAGGCGGCAAGCTGAACGAAGCCTTGTTTGAAGGAAATACCATCAACACGCCGTCAATGCTGTGCACAGAAGATTATCTTCAGGCGCTCGATTGGGCGGAAAAATGCGGTGGCTATCAAGGCCTCAAAGCGCGTTCTGATCGGTCCTTGCAAATCCTCACTGACTGGGTCGCCAAGACCGATTGGGTCGAGTTCCTGTGCGCTGATGATGACGTCCGCTCGAATACCGGTGTCACGCTGTCTCTGGTGCATCCGACATTTGTCAAAATGGATGAGCCGACACAGCGCGATTTCATCAAGCGTATGATGAAGCGTCTCGAGAACGAAGACGCCTGCTTCGACGCCAATGGCTATGCCAAGGCGCCTCCGGGGCTGCGCATATGGTGCGGTGCGACGGTTGAGCCGGACGATGTTGCGAAACTGACGCCATGGCTGGATTGGACCTTCGCCGAAGAGCTCGCTGCGCTTTAAGGGCTGTCCCGGCTCACGCCATGACACTCAAGCTCCGACCCACTGAATTCCAACACGGATGCCCACCGCTTCTATATGCGCCTGGGCTTTCGACCGATTGGTCGTCGTCTGTTCGATGATGATGACTGCCTCGTTCACAGATTAGATCGCGCCGACTGGCGCTTTGGAGACACAGATGCCTAAAGTTCTGATTGCAGACAAACTCGCCCCCGCCGCCGTGGAGATTTTCCACAATCGCGGCCTCGAAACCGAAACCGCGGTTGGCCTCAGTAAAGATGAGCTGATCGCCAAAATCCCCGAATTTGACGGCCTGGTCGTGCGCTCGGCCTGTAAGCCGGACGCCGATGTCATTGCGGCTGCGGACAATCTGAAAGTCATTGGCCGGGCCGGGATTGGCGTGGACAATATCGACATCAAAGCCGCGACGGGAAAAGGCGTGGTGGTTATGAACACGCCGTTTGGAAACGCTGTCACCACGGCTGAACATGCCATCGCGATGATGTTCGCTGCGGCGCGGCAGATCCCTGCAGCGAATGCCGGGACGCAAGCGGGCGAATGGCCGAAGAAAGCGTTTATGGGCACGGAGCTGTCTTACAAGACGCTCGGCCTGATTGGGTGCGGAAACATTGGGGCCCGCGTCGCCGAGCGCGCCAAAGGCCTGCAAATGAAAGTCCTCGCCTATGATCCGTTCCTGACGGAAGAGCGGGCGATTGAGCTCGGCGTTGAAAAGGCTGCTGATCTGGACGCCATGCTGGTCCGGGCTGATGCGATCACACTGCACACGCCGCTCACCGATCAGACGCGCAACATCTTGTCTGCCGAAGCGCTGGCCAAGACCAAGAAGGGGGTGATCCTGGTCAATTGCGCCCGCGGCGGACTGGTCGACGAAGCCGCCGTCGCTGAGGGTCTGAAATCCGGACATATTGCGGCAGCGGCGTTTGACGTCTTCGCGGAAGAGCCGGCCAAGGAAAATGTCCTGTTCGGCGCTCCCAACTTTATCGCCACACCGCACCTTGGCGCGGCCACATCGGAAGCGCAGGAAAATGTTGCGCTTCAAGTGGCCGAGCAAATGAGCGATTATCTGCTCACCGGCGCAGTGACCAATGCCCTCAACATGCCCTCAATCACCGCCGACGAAGCGCCGCGCCTAAAACCATTTGCGGTGCTGGCTGAGAAACTCGGTCTCTTCGCAGGTCAGATCAGCGATTATGGCTTTGAGGAAGTCGTCATCGAGTATGAAGGCGAGGTTGCAGAGCTCAACCGCAAGCCGTTGACAGCGGCAGCCCTTGCCGGCCTGCTGCGCCCCTCTCGCGGCGACGTCAACATGGTGTCCGCGCCCGCAATCCTGGCCGATAGCGGCGTCAAACTGTCAGAGACCAAGACCGAAGACAGCCCGGTCTATGACAGCTTAATCCGCATCAAGGTTCTGACCAAACGGACCGAGAACGACCCCGAGCCGGGCTGGCGCTCACTCGCCGGAACATTGATTGCCGGCCAGCCACGCATTGTCGAGATCAAGGGCATGGCGCTGGAAGGCGATTTCAGCCCGACCGTGCTGTATATAAACAATCTCGACCAGCCGGGCTTTATCGGGGCGCTTGGCCAGATGCTCGGTGAGGCGAAAGTGAATATCGCAACTTTCCACCTCGGGCGTCAGAATGAAGGCGGCGAGGCCATAGCGCTGGTTGGCATTGATAGCACGCCAACGGCAGACCTGATTGACCGGCTCAGCGCGCTCGATCAGGTACGCTACGCGAAAGTTCTGTCCTTCTAATCAGGTATTTCACTCATTGATTTCATATCGGGGGCCGGTTTGTCCGGTTCCCTTTCTTATTGGGTAAATAC
>CAYGUD010000335.1:0-3199 GCA_964352865.1 uncultured Hyphomonas sp. | reverse complement strand
GCTTTGAACCGTATGGATTGCCCGGAGGGCGTATATTTCACCGCATTGTCGAGCAGATTTGAAATCGCTTGCGCCAGCAGAGTTCGGTCGCCCGGCAGTTCCAGGTCCGGCTCGATATTGGCTTCAAAAGCAATTCCGGAATCTTCGCAGGCGGGTTCGAACAATTCTGCCAATTCTTCGCACAGCTCACTCAAATCGAGCGGGATCAGCGTGCCTTCCGCACCAGCATTGACCCGCGACAAGCGTAGAATGGCATTGAATGTCGCCAGAACCCGGTCGACTTCCTCGACGGTTTCGCCAAGCGTTTCGCGCGCTGACACTTCATCAATCGGTCCGCGCAGGCGCGCTTCGAGCTGATTACGCAGACGTGAAAGAGGAGAGCGCAAATCATGGGCAATCGAGTCGCCGGCATGGCGGGTCGCATCCATCAGTGTTTCCAGCTTTGCCAGCATGGCATTGAGCTGCTCGGCCAGCCGGTCAAACTCATCGCCAGACGCGCCAACGGGCGCCCGCAAGGACAAGTCGCCGGACATCACGCCTTCGGCTGTCTTTGTCAGGCTTTCGGCGCGCGAGGCGGCATAGCGGGCACTGAAGAAGCCGCCAATCAGGGCCAGCAGGAATCCAATCGGCGCGGCGGTCGCAACCACGCGTGTGATCCGGTTCACTTGCCGGATGCGTTCATCCATTTTGATTCCGACCAGCAGAACGCTACCATCCCCCAGTTTGACAATGCGGGCTTCGATAGGCGTGATATTGGCGCCGCCTTCCGGGCCGGGGCGCTCAATTTCGAACGTCACCACGCGGGGCGTGCCGAACTGTTCCAGCGGCTCGACCGGCATACGCGGCATATCGCCAACAATCGTCCGGCCATTCGCGTCTTCGAACTGATACGTGAAATCGCGCAGATCAACCAGCACGCGCTCCAGCAGAGATTGCTCCAACCGGGTCGGGCCGCCTGTATTCCACGCCACGGCGAGGGTTCTGAATTCGGCCTCTAGTCGCGTTTTAGACTCGGCTCGCATTTCTCCAACAGTCGCCTGAAAAAGATAGGCGAGTAGTCCCGCTGAGAACAGCGCGAAGAGGATAGAGTATACGAGCGCGAGCCGAAACGTTGTCGTTCGGACAAACGCGAAGGGGCCTGATTTCATGCCTGCAGGCAGTAACCTGCGCCGCGCACTGTCTGCAAGAGCTGATGTTCGAACTCTTTATCAATCTTCGCCCGCAGACGAGAGATATGCACATCAATCACATTGGTCTGAGGATCGAAGTGATAATTCCAGACTTTCTCGAGCAACATGGTCCGCGTCACGGTTTGACCCGCATGGCGCATAAGATATTCGAGCAGTTTGAATTCGCGTGGCTGCAGATCAATTTTGACCTCACCGCGCGTGACTTTGCGGCCGAGCAGATCCATTTCCAGATCGCCAACTCGCAGGACAGTCACTGGCGGCTCACCCGTCGTCTGACGACGGCCCAGGGCTTCCACCCGCGCCACCAATTCTTCCGGGGCGAACGGTTTCGCAAGATAGTCATCCGCGCCAACTTTCAAGCCTTCGACGCGATTGTCGACATCCGACAGAGCTGACAGGAACAGCGCCGGGGTTGTACCGCCGCCATTGCGGAACTCTTCGACGAGCTGCAAGCCGGGTTTCTCCGGCAGCATGCGATCAACCACCAGAGCATCGAAGTCATCTTCGCGTGCGCGGCTTAGTCCGCCTGAACCATCTTCGACGGTTTCGACACTATGCCCTGCTTCTAAGAGCACTTTTTCGATGAACTCAGCGTGCTCGAGATCATCTTCGATTACCAGGACGTGCATAGACACATCTCCCTCCTTTAGTCGTCTTCACTCACGTCGACCGTAACGAAATTCGTTCCTCGGTCAGTTTGAACAGCAATCAAGACGCGGGTTTTGCCGTCCTCACGTGCGTCATCTATTTCTTGCTCCAGCGCTGCAATCGTGTCGAGTTTCTTGTAGTTAATATCCAGGATCGCCATGCCTTCGCGCAAGCCAGCCTCATAGAAAGGGCTGTCACTGTCGATACTGGTGATCAGAAGACCCTTTTCACCACGATCGATATTCAGGCTCTCTCGAGCTTCTTCATCCAGCGGCTTGAGCGACACACCAAGTGGGCCTTCTTCGCCTTCTTCAGAATTCGATTCAGGCTGAGCCTGGCTCGCTGGCTGATTCAGATTGGCCGGACGCTCGCCGACTTTCACATCAATCGTGCGGCGCTTGCCATCACGGTAAATCTCGAACTTATTGTCCGATCCAGCCGCGAGAGATCCGACGACACGCGTCGTGATCGTCGCATCATCAACTTGCTGGCCATTTACGCGGACAATAATATCGCCGCGTTCAAGACCAGACTTTTCTGCTGGACTGTCTGGCGTCACAGTGGAGACAATCGCCCCTTTCGCTTCCGAGAGACCAACTGCTTCGGCGAGATTCTCATCGACGCTGCCAATGGTCACCCCGAGCCAGCCGCGCGAAACCTTACCATTGCTGATCAGGGTTTGCGCCACTTGATCAACAAGCTCTGCCGGGATCGCAAAACCGAGGCCGATCGAGCCGCCTGTCGTCGACGCAATCCAGGTGGTCACACCAACGACGCGGCCATTCATATCGAATGTCGGGCCGCCTGAATTGCCGCGATTGATCGCCGCATCAATTTGCAAATAGTCCGTATAAGATTGCGAGCGGCGGATATCGCCGGGCTTGCCAACGGCGGACACAATGCCTGCCGTGGCGGTGCCAGAGAAGCCAAGCGGGCTGCCAACAGCCACCACCCAGTCCCCGCGGCGCAAATTCTTGGACGATCCGAAATCGACATAGGAATAGGTGCCCGGCTCCGTGACTTTCAAAACAGCCAGATCGGTTTCGGCGTCGACGCCGACCAATTCCGCTTCAAGTGTCGAGCCATCATCGGTCAGAACCGTAATTTCAACCGCATTATCGATGACGTGATTATTGGTCACGATGTGACCTTCGGCCGAGACAAAGAAGCCAGATCCCTGGCCAAAGCCCTCGCGCGGCTCTTGCGGCGGGATCAGCCCGAATTGCTCAAGCAGCCGCTCTCGATCCGACAATTCGCGATCCGACTGTTCAATTTCAGTTCGTACGCGCACACCGACGACGGCGGGACTGACTTGTTCAATCAAGTCTGCAAACGAAACAGGAGCGCCCCCGGGCGCTTCA
>CAYGUD010000334.1:0-3204 GCA_964352865.1 uncultured Hyphomonas sp. | reverse complement strand
ATTGTCTGCAGTTCCAATGACAAATCTGCAAGATCCAGAGACGGCGACGGCGTCCGCCCGGCGCCAACGACTCGACAGGACCAGCAAACTGGCCATGGCGGAATTGCTGGAAGGGCTTGGCGATACGCCAAAAAACGCTGAGCTGGCTGAAGCCGTGGCACGCGGCGTGCCGCTGGCTCTGATCGAACAGGCTTTGCAACAGGATCGCGGATTTGAAGCGCTGGCAGATGATTTCCGCAATGAAGCGATCGAATCAAACGCCCCACCAGCCTGCCTGGCACCAGATGGCGTGACGCCAGAGGCGCTGAATGACATTCGCCGCGCCGGCGTCGGCACACTGATCCAGAAATCCAGCCTGCCGGACCCAAAATCTCCTGCAGTCGCGATCGATATTGCACGCTTTGTGACCCCGGAAGGTGTGGAGCTCGACGTCCTCGAAGACCTGGTCTCTGCCGCTGTCACAGAACACGGCCCCACTTTAATAATCGTCCCTTGTGGTCTCTCCGCTGCACTCATGGGCCTCGGCCAAGCCTATTCGCGCGACAACAAAGACGCACTTATCGCTCTGGTTAAACTCATCCAATCCGTCGCCAAAGGCAGCGGCTTCCCTAAAAAACAAGCAGAAATTCTGGGGCTCAATAGCCGCGCTGCACAGAAGACCAAGCGCGATGTTGAACTCGCCATTCTTCCGCTCTCAGCCCGGGCCTTGAGCGCATTTCAGCCGACAACACTGAGCTTGCGGCCAATGACCAGTGTGATCGAAGCGCTGGAAGGTGATCAGCCCAATTTGCATCTCATGGCGCGTATCGGGCTGTCCCGAACTCGCCCGGAAATTCTGCCTTCCTTGCTCAACGAGATCGATACTGCGGCGGATCTTGAATTGATGCCGCATTTCAGCGGTGACATCCTGCGCACACGCGGCTTCTCGACGAATGCCATCGACAAGGTTAAAAGCGCCCTCGGTGAAGGGCTCCCATTGAACGCAGCGTTTTCTCGCTGGGTCCTGGGTGATGACATCATTTCCAATGATCTGCGCCTGGCACCAGAATCCTATGATGCCGATGGCCGCGCCCTGCTGAAATCCATTGGTTTTTCCAAGCGCGAGATTGCCGAAGCAGAAGAGGCGCTGGATGGTCGTCCGGATAAATTGGCAAATGCGGCAATTGAAGCTGCGGGGCTCAGCCAGATCGTCTCGGCGAGCGAGATCACCACACTGGCATCGGCAATCCAGGAGAAGTGCGGAATTGCGATCATCCTGTCAGGAGGCCTGACAGCTGAATTGACTCAAGAAGTTCTGCTCGAGTCCGCTATTTCAATCTGGCTTCCGGCACTTGATACTGATCTCGATCGTTTAACCGCCGATCGGATGGCGCATATTACGGCGCTGGCGGAAGACCTGATGGCGGAGGACGCGGCGCCACAAACCATTTTCGAAGCGCCGAGCGGCGTATCGCGAACGCGCCTGCCAGATCGCCGCAAAGGCTATATCCAGAAAGCCACTGTCGGAGGCCACAAGGTCTATCTGCATACCGGTGAATTTGATGATGGCCTTCTCGGTGAGATCTTCATCGACATGCACAAGGAAGGCGCGGCGTTTCGATCGCTGATGAATAATTTCGCCATCGCCGTGTCACTCGGCCTGCAATATGGCGTGCCACTGGAAGAATATGTGGACGCCTTCGTGTTCACCCGGTTCGAGCCGGCTGGAGAGGTTACCGGCAATGATCAGATCACCCGCGCGACATCTATCCTGGACTATATATTTCGCGAACTCGCGGTGTCTTATCTTGCGCGGGAAGACCTCGCTGAATTAGGTGATGTCACGCATGATGGGCTCGGGCGCGGTTTGGAAGATGGCATCGAAAAATCCCATGGCCAGCCCCTGCCCGATGAAGCGGCTCATCTGATTTCTCGCGGTTATTCTCGCGGCCAGATCCCGGATAATATCGTCATCCTCAACAAGAAACGCGAAGAACGCGATGCCGTGCGGGAAGAGGAAGAAGAAATTGCTGTTGATGCCGAGATAGACGCCCCGGAATACCTGTCAGAGGCGTGTTCAAGTTGCGGTAGTTTCACTCTCTATCAGGAAGAAGCTGATGGTGAGACAGCGTGCGACACGTGCGGGCAAATCGGTAAAGCTGAAGCGACTGACACGCCTTAACGGCCGCATGGCCCGTCCCTTGCGTATGGTTAGCTAAGAGTAAACCGATACGCGAGTGATCCGTCCCATGCTGAAACAAATCCTAAGCTTAGCTGTCATCGCCAGTTTCGCGGTGATCCCTGCCGTGGCCCAGAGCGCAAGTGATATTGCGAAAGTGCGAGACGGAAAGTCCTGTGCCGGCTGCAATCTGTTTCAAGCCGAACTGGCCTATCAGGATGTAGATAAAGCAGATTTGTCCAAGGCGCGCCTAAGACAGTCGAACCTGGCGCTGACGACATTCGATGATGTCAACTTGTCGGGCGCAAACCTATCGGTCGCCAACCTGTTCGGCGCTCGCTTCAATCGCGGCAATTTCGCGCGCGCCAATATGCAGAATGTGATCGCGGTCGGCACCTATTTTGGCTCGTCCAATCTGACGGGCGCAGACTTGAGCGGCGCTAATCTGTCCGGAGCAGATCTGACGATCACAAAAGGGCTGACGCAACCGCAACTCAACCGCGCCTGCGGCGACCGCAATACCCGCCTTCCGAAAGGAAAAACGGTCCCAGCCTGCTAAGTGGATGTCAGAGTGAGACATGATTGCAACAGCCAGACATTGCCTGGTTGGATTACCACAATTTCAGTTATGTTCGGGCTCAGGGTCTCGTAAGACACCTTTCATGACGACTCAGACTGGCATGCGTTCTCTGGCCATTTTGGGCGCGGCAATTGCCACGGCCCAAATGAGCTTTGCTCAGGAAATCCCTAACCGGGTTGCCTGGTCCCCCTCTTATAGCGGATCATGCACCGACTGCTCACTCGTCGGACGCAACATGTCGGGCTGGAACATTTCGAGAGCCAATTATCCAGGCGCCGACCTGACCGCAGCAAGCCTCAGACGGGCGCAAGGGCACGACACCAATTTCCGCGGCGCACAAGCAACAGGTGTGGATCTCAGAAACGGCGATTTTACTGGCGCCTCTTTTGAAGATGCCATCCTTGTCGGAGCAAGTCTGCAGGACGCCTTGTTCAATAATTCCAAAATGTCGGGTGCGGTTCTAACC
>CAYGUD010000333.1:0-3216 GCA_964352865.1 uncultured Hyphomonas sp. | reverse complement strand
ACATCAGATTGCGCAGCCACGGGACGCGGTCGCCAATGTCAGATGGCGTCGGAATTTCGGTAACGTTCGGTTCGATATTCAAGTTGAGACCCGATACCTCCGCGAAGGCTTGAGCTGTTTCCTGACACCTTGCCATCGGACTGGAAATCGCGAGATCAATCCCGAGTTTCTCAAGTGTTTCAGCAGCAACTGCAGCTTGTTCACGACCAAGATCAGACAAGCCTGGATCAGGATGCTCGCCCCAGCTGGAGGCGGCCTCGCCATGTCGAATGAGATAGATCATGCAGCGACGAGCAAAGGGTCTTGATTGTAACTCTGGAACACGCGGATTGCGCGTTTGTATAGGACAGGCTCTCTGATATTCAGACGTTCACGAACCTCTTCGATCGGCTGGTCCAGCAATTTCTCAATATCCTGTTCGACGATACGCATCGCCAGCTTGCCATTGCGCCGACCTTCCGCCAGCACATCTTTGACGCGGGCTTCTTTCGGGGCTTGTTTGGCGATCTCCCGGTTACCCATATAGGCGATGAAGCGAATGCCAAGCCCGCCATGCTGGCTGTGCGTATAGCCCAGCAGAGCATCCTCGCCGAGCGCGTCGCGGCCATATCCCGTGAGGATATGATACATGTCATGTGTGTCGCGCAAACGATTGGCGTACCACAGCAAGTCATCATCGAATTTTTCGTGTGCATCGCGTTGCGTGAGACTTTCTTCGACCAGGCCATGGGCAGTCAGACCTTCACGTTCCATGAAGTCGACATAGGTTCGACCAACCGTGCCTTTGGGAAGCGCCTTTAGCGGTGCATGATTGTCGAGGAGATCTGGCAAAAATGTTCGCCTCTGCAGAAGGTTTCGACCATTTGGAGAGCGTATGAAGCGTCCAAAATCCTTGCGATTCGAGTCGCCATTCAGGGCCTCAATTATATGAAAAACCTGCGCGGTATCTTCCTTGTCGGCGATCAGTTTTCGCATATGCCGCCAGGCCTTTAGCGGACGGCGTTTTGGCTTTGGCCGATTTGGGTCAATGAATGGCGCGGGAGAGGTCATGGTCATCTTCTTGTTATGTGTTTCCACGAGCCTATCAGAGCATCTCTGAACAAACAATGACGCAAGCGTCACGATTAAGCAGATGCCGCTGATTAAGTTTGAGGCACCACTGGTTAGATATGGAGCATCAAACGGCCTCACAGGGTTGCCCGGCTCATACGCTATCGCGTGATCGAATGAGCTGGCCTATTCCGGCTACACAGATTGAAATCGAAGGGTTGCGGGAATGAAGAAAATTGAAGCGATCATCAAACCGTTCAAATTGGATGATGTGAAAGAAGCGCTCCACGAAGTTGGCGTGCAAGGTATGACAGTGGTTGAGGCGAAAGGTTTTGGACGCCAGCGCGGCCACACAGAGCTTTACCGCGGTGCCGAATATGTCGTTGATTTTCTTCCAAAACTCAAACTTGAAGCCGTTGTCACGGATGCCGCAGTTCAGAGCGCTATTGAAGCGATCACTAAGGCCGCGCAAACCGGCAAAATTGGCGATGGAAAGATATTCGTTTCGGATGTTAGCGAAGCCGTGCGCATCCGGACTGGTGAAACAGGTGACGGCGCCCTTTAGCGTCGCAAAACAAGTTTAGATAAGACATTTCTGGAGGGCATAATGGCCGATAGCATAATGAAAATGATGAAGGACAATGACGTTGAGTTCGTCGACCTTCGATTCACTGACCCGAAGGGAAAGTTGCAGCACGTGACCTTTGATAAGGGCATGGTTGACGCAGATTTCTTTGAAGATGGTCAGATGTTTGATGGCTCATCGGTTGCGGGCTGGAAAGCCATCAATGAGTCAGACATGACCCTCGCGCCAGATCTGGCGACGGCGAAGATTGATCCATTCTTCCAGCAAACCACACTCGCTATTATGTGTGACATTCTCGATCCAATCACGGGTCAGGCGTATAATCGCGACCCACGGATGACAGCGAAGAAGGCTGAAGCCTATCTGAAGTCGACCGGTGTTGGTGATACGGCCTATTTCGGTCCCGAAGCCGAGTTCTTTGTGTTTGATGACGTACGCTGGAACACAGAGCCGCACATGACTGGCTACTCTTTCGATTCGACAGAATTGCCGGCGAACACTGGCAAGTCCTATGAAATGGGCAATATGGGTCACCGCCCAGGTCCAAAAGGCGGCTATTTCCCCGTGCCTCCAGTCGATTCAGAGCAAGATATGCGCTCTGAGATGCTCTCAGTGATGGGTGAGCTTGGGCTTGAGCCGGAAAAGCACCACCACGAAGTGGCGCCAGCCCAGCACGAGCTTGGCATGAAGTTCAACACCCTGGTCACCATGGCGGATAATCTTCAGCTCTATAAGTATGTGATCCACAATGTTGCGGCGAGCTATGGCAAGACGGCGACCTTTATGCCGAAGCCATATTTCAACGATAATGGCTCAGGCATGCACGTTCACCAGTCGATCTGGGCTGACGGCAAGCCGACTTTCGCGGGCGACCAATATGCGGGTCTTTCCGAGACTTGCCTTCACTATATTGGCGGAATCATTAAGCACGCTCGCTCATTGAACGCACTGACCAATGCATCAACGAATTCCTACAAGCGCTTGGTCCCAGGCTTTGAAGCGCCGGTCATGCTGGCTTATTCCGCCCGCAATCGCTCCGCCTCCATCCGTATTCCATTCGGAACTGGCGAGAAGGCAAAGCGTATTGAAACCCGCTTCCCGGATCCAACCGCAAATCCATATCTGGCCTTTGCGGCGCTCTTGATGGCCGGCCTTGATGGCATTGAGAATAAAATCCACCCAGGCGATGCGATGGACAAAGATCTCTACGATCTGCCTCCAGAAGAAGCTAAAGCCATCCCGCAGGTCTGTGGGTCATTCAGAGAGGCGCTCGAAGCCCTCGACGCTGACCGCGACTACCTGAAGAAAGGTGGCGTGTTCGATGATGATCAGATTGACGCCTATATCGATCTGAAAATGGAAGAAGTGGAGCGCTTGCAGCTTCACCCACATCCCGTCGAATTCGACATGTATTACAAAGTTTAAGACCAGGCTCGAGTCTGGGGGACAGACGCAAGCGGAGGCACCGGACCTGATAAGAGGTCCGGTGCTTTTTTGCGTTTTGAACGGAGATGGCGGCTCCGTGGCGGGTTGCTGGCGTCATCTTGGCGGTCTTTTGGCGTGGTGGATCACAGTACTTT
>CAYGUD010000332.1:0-3223 GCA_964352865.1 uncultured Hyphomonas sp. | reverse complement strand
TTTTGGGATCGTCGCACGTCAGACCTAGCGCGCCATAAGCTTCCGCCAGTTTGACAAAATCTGGCAGACTCTCTGAATAAGTATGAGAATAGCGTTCCCCATGCAGCAATTCCTGCCACTGGCGAACCATGCCCATCCACTCATTATTCAGAATGAAGATCTTGATTGGCAGCTTGTGTTGCACCGCTGTCGATATCTCCTGCAACACCATCTGTACCGAGGCTTCCCCGGCAATATCGATAACCAGTGCCTCTGGATGCGCCGCCTGGATACCAACCGCCGCTGGCAAGCCATATCCCATCGTGCCAAGGCCGCCACTGGTCATCCAGTGATTGGGGTCTTCAAAATGATAGTGTTGCGCGGCCCACATCTGGTGCTGGCCCACCTCGGTCGAGATATAAGTATCGCGATCCTTGGTCAGTTCATACAGGCGCTCTATCGCATATTGCGGTTTGATCTCGGTCTCACTCGCCGCATACGCAAAACAATTCTCAGCGCGCCAGCCTTCAATCTGTGCTTTCCAATCGGAAATGTCCGGAAGCTTGGATTTCTCGAGCGCCTTAATCATCGCGTCGAGCGCTTTGCCGCTATCCGCGATGATCGGCACATCGACGCGAATGACTTTATTGATCGAACTCGGATCAATATCGATGTGGATTTTCTTGGACCCGGGCGAAAAGGCATCGATCCGTCCGGTGACCCGGTCGTCAAACCGTGCGCCGACGCAGATCATCAAATCGCAATCATGCATAGCGTGGTTTGCCTCAAAAGATCCGTGCATGCCGAGCATACCGAGCCAATCGTCATGACTGGCGGGGAACGCGCCCAGACCCATCAGCGTAGACGTCACAGGAATGCCGGTGAGCTTTTGCAGCTTGCGCAGAGATGCACTTGCTTGCGGCCCGGAATTGATCACACCGCCGCCTGTGTAAAACACGGGCCGGCGCGCCTGTTTGATTAAATCGACCGCGCACTTGATCGCATCAGGACTCGGATCGGTCTGCGGCTTGTAGGTCGCTTTGTGGATACCGGCCTTGCCAATATATGTCCCGGTCGCGAACTGAATGTCTTTCGGAATGTCGATGACAACCGGACCTGGCCGACCCGTCGTCGCGATCAGAAAGGCTTCATGGATCGTCCGCGCCAGATCCTCAACGTCGGTGACCAGATAATTGTGCTTGGCGCAGCAACGCGTAATCCCAACCGTGTCGCATTCCTGAAACGCATCGGTCCCAATCAAATGGGTTGGAACCTGGCCGGTTAGAACAACCATCGGGATGGAATCCATCATCGCGTCCGTAATCGGCGTCACCATATTGGTTGCACCCGGGCCGGAGGTCACCAGCGCAACGCCTGCCTTCCCGGTTGACCGCGCATAGCCTTCCGCGGCATGACCCGCGCCTTGTTCATGCCGGACCAGGACGTGCCGTATGGAAGGCTCTGAAAATAGCGCATCATAGATTGGCAGCACGGCCCCACCCGGATACCCGAACATCACATCCACACCCTGTTCCTTGAGCGCTGTAATGACGATCTCCGCACCAGTCATCTGGCGGGTTTCGGTCTTAGCCTCAGGTTTGGTCTGCATGTCCATGATGTTGATCCTTGAAGGGGTTGCAGGGTTCAGGTTCGAGTTAAAAAAAAGGGCCTCCGATTAAGAGACCCTGTAATAAGCACCTGCGACTGACGATAGAATAACGTCAGCACAGGTGCCTAATAACGAGTACGACTGTTGGACGCATGAAGCGCTTCCTCCCAAAAGTTGATTTGGGGCATAACTTACCCGTTAAGCCCCGTCAACCTCCTTATAAAGGGCAAGAATTACCCGCAATCGATCTTCTATCGAAAGGCTTGGAATCCTTGGCCAAAATGGGAATTGCCGTCCAATCCAGGTGAATTGGCGCTTGGCATAACGCCGGGTATCGCGCTTGGCGTTCTCGGCCGCGACCTCTGCACTTAACTCGCCGCGAAGATATGACAGCAGCCACGGAATGCCGTGCGCCTTCATCGCGGGAAGATCAATTGGCAGATTTTGCTCAGCCAGACCACGCGCCTCTTCCATTGCACCTTCCATGAGCATGCCTTCGAATCGTCGATCGATCCGGGAGTATAGCCGCGCCCGTCCGGGCGTAAGCGCGACGCCAAGCCACTCGCCCTTGCTCAGGATGGAACGTCCCTTTTTGCCATGAAAGCTCGAAATCGACTTACCGGTCGCGAGCCAGACCTCTAGCGCCCGGGATAGTCTTTGCCGATCGCCCTCGCCCAGCCGTTCAGCTGTTTCGCGATCGACTTGTTCAAGTTTTTCCCGCAAGGCGGGCACACCGCCTGCCTTATAGAGTTCTGTGACATCGGCACGTACGTCCTCGGGCACCGGCGGAATCTCTGACAGTCCTTCAATCAGCGCCAAATGGTAGAGTCCCGTGCCGCCGATGATGATCGGCACTTTCCCGCGCCGCTGAACCTTGGCAAGCACTGGCTTAATGTCATCGAGCCACTTGCCGGTCGAATACCGTTCGCCCGCGGAGACATGTCCGAACAGGTGATGCTCGACCCCCTCCATCTCAGCGGCCGCAGGGCGGGCTGAGATCACGCGCAAATCCCGATAGACCTGCATCGAATCCGCGTTAATCACTTCCCCATCCAGGCGCTTGGCAAGCGCCACCGAAAGCGCGGACTTGCCGCTCGCTGTCGGACCATGAATAAGGATTGCAGGTTTCATGTTTTCAGTCGTAAGAAGCTGGCCCTTAGGCGTAAAGTCAGGAATGCCGTGATGACGGATAAAACCCCGAGCTCCTCCCATGTCGTCACGGCCGTTGCGCCTGTCAGTCATGGCTTCATGCGGCTTGGTGCCGAGTTGGAGGCTGCCTGCTCTGAAGCCGGGGTAACACAAACCAGCGAGGTGCGGCTGCTCGGCACAGAAGAAAAATGGGCTGCCGTGGAAATCGCTGTGGCAATCGAACGGGCAGATATCGACCTGACGCGGGCCAGTCTTCGAAAGACCTTTACCGGGCGCGCCGATGTCGCGCTGTTACCGGCACGCAATCGAAAAAAGCGCCTTCTTATCTCGGACATGGATTCAACCATCATTCAGCAAGAATGCCTGGACGAACTCGCAGCCTATGCTGGCCTGAAAGACGAGATTGCAGCCATCACGGCCAGGGCCATGGCCGGGGAGCTGGATTTTGAACCGGCGCTGACCGAACGCGTCGGCTAGTTAAAGGAC
>CAYGUD010000331.1:0-3278 GCA_964352865.1 uncultured Hyphomonas sp. | reverse complement strand
CGGCAAAGCGGCCCCAAGTTCTGCATACGATAAGGCGCCACAAATCGCGATGACGCCGCCGACGACCCAGAGCATGATGAGTGCAAACCCGGATTGCAGCGTCATCAGCTGAAACCCTAAACTGGTAAACACACCCGTGCCGATCATGTTCGCGATGACAATGGCGAGGGCTGTGGCAGGGGAGAAGTGTGTTTTCATGCCCGTGGCTTAGCGATCAGACTAGGCCTGTGTCTATAGGAAGCCGACTGCTGGGCTTCGTATACTTGACCACAGGCAGCATGATCCTTCGCGAGACTCGAATTCAGATCGTGAACTTCCAGTAATTTGCGCTCGTCCCGACCGTTGTGCCAAGGTTAACGGGCGTATAGCGTAAGACAAAAATTGGTTTTGCGACGCCAAGTCTGCGCATCAGGTGTACAGGTAATCTAAAGGAGAGCACAAATTGCAATCGGCGGAGACTCTTCCGAACCGCTATATTTCTCCTTATCAGATTATCGTTGGGGAGGGACCTGCGGAATTCATGCGCGAGAGAACCTCGCTGATGTATGACATGACGCCGATCCATTCACCCTTCAACACAGGAACCTATCGATCAAAATACTGGTATTTTGATCGCTTCATGTTCACTCATGTGCACAGCGAAGCCAGTGTGGTGCGTCGTTCCAAATCACAAGCCGAAGCAGGCGCGGGCCTTGTCGCGATTCTTCGCTATGTGAGTGGCGGCGTCCGGGGTGTCATGGGCGATTTGAGCATCGATCGTGATCCGGGCCAGATGTATCTCGTGGATCACGCGCGGCAAGTCGATTGCATTCAATTTCCAAACGAAATTCACGGCGTCTTCGTTCCCAAAAACATGATTGGATACGATCCCGACCAGCACGCCCCGTTTATTCGTTTCTCTGACAATCGCGTGCAGGGGGCCTTATTGTACCGGGCATTCAATCGGGTGTTTCGGGACGTACAGTTTCAAGATGCCGTTGATCCAACAGCGTTCGATCAGCTGCTGGCATGCCTTAAGATGTGTTTGGGGTCTGATCGCAGGGATGGCGATGTCCGCCGTCAGGCGAGAGACGCATTGGCCGATATGATTCGGAGCTATGTAGATCGAAACTTGGCCCACCCCGATTTGTCCGCCGCGACCATTCTGACAAATTTCGGTCTCTCCCGGGCCAGCCTGTTTCGTATGTTTGAGCGCGACGGCGGGTTTCGCCGCTTCGTCAATCGACGCCGGGTCCATCGTGCTGTGATCGATATTGTCAGCGCTCCTCCTTCGCGCGGCTCTATAAGCGCAGCCGCAGAGCGTTGGGGGCTGACATCGGCTGCAAATTTCAATCGTTCGGTGAAGGATCAGTTCGGGGTTGCGGCTGGATCATTGGTTGATTTGCCAAAGGATGACACAGCGTATTTTGTCCCAAGCGGGAAAATTATAGGTCATACATTCCGCATTCAGAACGGTCAGTAGCCGACACGGCTTTTTCAGGCGCCATCCCCCGGGCACCAGACTGTTTTCGTGTCCTCAAGAATAAGCGGGGCGATACCGCCACCCCCTACCCACAAGCGCGACTCGCGGTTAATAGTCGTCCTTCAATGAAGGACACTGCCAATGCCCAGCGCGCCGATCAATTCTGACAGCCATCTCTATCTGATTGATGCCAGCGCCTACATATTCCGGGCTTATCACGCCCTGCCGCCGCTGACGCGGCCGTCGGATGGCTTGCCAGTCGGCGCTGTGTCCGGCTTTTGCAACATGTTGTACAAATTGCTCGAAGACTTGAAAGGTCCAGAGCGGCCGACGCATTTCGCCTGTGTTTTTGACAAATCATCGTACACGTTCCGGAATGAAATGTTCCCGGAATATAAGGCCAATCGTTCTGAAACGCCGGAAGATTTGGTGCCGCAATTTCCATTGGTGCGCGAAGCTGCTATCGCCTTCCACACACATGCTTTGGAACAAGAAGGCTTTGAAGCCGATGACCTGATCGCGACCTATGCGCGGCAAGCGGAAACCAAAGGCGCCAGAGTGACGATCGTTTCGTCAGATAAAGACCTGATGCAACTCGTCACTGACAAAATCTCAATGCTCGACACGATGAAGAACAAGCATATCGGGCATGACCAAGTGGTCGAAAAGTTTGGCGTCGGACCCGAGCGGGTCATTGATATTCAGTCTCTAGCGGGGGACAGCGTCGATAACATCCCTGGCGCGCCTGGAATTGGCGTAAAAACGGCAGCGACGTTGATTACCGAGTATGGCGACCTCGACACGCTTCTGGCGCGGGCTGAAGAGATTAAGCAGCCGAAACGACGGCAGACGCTGATCGACAATGCCGACCAAATCAGATTGTCGCGGGATCTGGTCACGTTGAAAGTCGATGTGCCAGTTGAAGTTCCGATGGAAGATCTCGCTGTCGCCGATCCGGACCCGAAAGTCTTGCTCGAATTTCTGGAGCGGATGGAGTTTCGCACAATTACCCGGCGGGTTCGCGATGCTTTCGACCTGGAAGGCACGCTAGAAGAGGCGACAGAAGACGAACAGGTCCAGATTGATCGCAGTGCCTATGTTTGTATCCGAGATTTCGCCACGCTCGAAGACTGGATCGCGCGGGCCACGGCGCAAGGCTTTGTCGCGGTGGATACCGAGACGGATGCCCTCGACGCGCATGAAGCTGGCCTGGTGGGCGTGTCGCTGGCCCTCGCGCCCGGTGAGGCGTGCTACATTCCGCTGGCGCATGTTGATCCGGACAGCGATCCTGCAGCTGCAACCGACGATATGTTCGGCGCCGCGCCGCCGCGGCAGATCAAAATGGACGCCGCTTTGGACGCCCTGAAAGCCTTGTTCGAAGATGATTCCGTTCTCAAGATCGGGCACAATTTCAAATATGATGTCACCGTGCTTGCTCGCTACGGCATTCGCGTCGCGCCGATGGATGACACGATCCTGCTGAGCTTCGTAATGAACGCCGGCAAACACAATCACGGCATGGACGAGCTATCCGAGCGCTACTTCCACCATACACCGCTTTCGTTCAAAGATGTGTGCGGGACAGGAAAGAAACAGATCACGTTTGACCGCGTACCGCTGGAGCGCGCGACGGAATATGCCGCCGAGGATGCGGACGTCACTCTGCGCCTCTGGCTCGAAGGCAAATCGCGGCTGCATAAAGAGCGGGTGACCACGGTCTATGAGACGCTAGAGCGACCATTGGTGCATGTCCTGTCTGACATGGAGGCCAATGGCATCAAGGTAGATCGAGATAACCTATAGCGGTTGTCGGCAG
>CAYGUD010000330.1:0-3288 GCA_964352865.1 uncultured Hyphomonas sp. | reverse complement strand
TCGGCAGAGCCGCCAATCATTTCCGGGATGGCTGCGGTTAGTGGCTCAAGGACGGCGCCGGACCATTTGCGTGTGGCATCGTCTTTGCCGTCTTCGATGACAGCTTCTTTGTGTGCATTGACAATGTCAGACAGATTGGCCGGTAGCGCGCCTGCCATAGCAGCCTCAAACGCCGCCTTGTCAGCGTGATTGTCGAGGCGATTCTTCCAGGCCAGGTGCTCGGCGTGAGACCGCTTTCCGACATCAGCCCAAGCCGCTTCAATGTCGGCCGGAATTTCAAACGGAGCGTGCGGCCAGCCAATGCTTTCCCGAACGGTGGCGACTTCTTCCTCGCCATAAGGACCGCCATGAGCGGGACCTGTACCGGCGCGCTTGGCACCGTAACCAATAATCGTCTTCACTGCCAGCATGACAGGTTTGTTCTGATCCTGCGCCCAGGTCAGCGCAGCTTCAACATCGGCTGCATCATGGCCATCAACTTTTTTGGTGACCCAGCCGGAGGCTTCGAAACGCGCGCACTGATCAGTATTGTCCGACATCTCGGTGCCGCCATCAATCGTGACCGCATTATCGTCGAACAGGACAATCAGATTGGAAAGCTGTAAATGCCCGGCCAGCGTGATCGCCTCCTGACTGATCCCTTCCATCAAACAACCATCACCAGCAATGACATACGTCTTGTGATTGACCAGTTCATCGCCGAAGCGCGCATTCAGATGACGCTCTGCCATAGCCATGCCGACCGCGGTCGTGATCCCCTGGCCCAGCGGACCAGTCGTCGTTTCAACGCCTTTGGTCAGGAAGTTTTCCGGGTGACCCGCTGTCGGTCGACCGAGTTGGCGGAAATTGCGAATATCGTCCCGGCTGACGCTGTCATACCCCGTCAGGTGCAGCAGCGAATAGACCAGCATTGAGCCATGCCCGGCGGACAGGACGAAACGGTCGCGGTCCGCCCAATCAGGGTCGGAAGGATTGTGCTTTAGGAATTTGCTGTACAACACCGTCGCAGCATCGGCCATGCCCAGCGGCAAACCAACATGTCCGGACTGCGCAGTCTCGACTGCATCCATTGATAGTGCGCGGATCGCATTCGCCATATCTCGGGTGGAAACCGTCATAACTCAATCCCTGTTTTGATGCGACCGGGAATGGACAGCGTGGCTTGCGCTGTCAAGACTTCGCATCGGCGACTATTGAGTTTTGGGCACAATAACTGCAAACCCTTTTCGTATGAGCGTGATTGAATCTTCTGCAACTCGACTGGACCAGGCCCTGCGGCGGCTGGAAGGCGCCGTTGACGGTCTGTTTGATCGGTCCGGCGATCCGGTCCTGTTGCGCCAGGAATTGTCCGCGATGATGGAAGACCGCGCGCGCCTGGCAGAGCAATTGGATGAATCGCTGGCGCGTGAAAAAGAACTACAAGCATTGGCCGATGAAGCCTCTGAAGCGCTTGGCGCAGCAATCGCGGAAGTTCGAGCGGCCCTCGGCCGTGAGGGACAAAGCTAATGGCCAAAGCTGACATTAGAGTCCGCGGGCGGTCCTATTCTGTCGCTTGTGCGCCCGGACAGGAAGATCGTCTGATCGCTTTGTCCAGGCAGTTGGATGCGCGCGTTCAGGATATCGCCACAGCCGTTGGTAATATTGGCGATGACCGCCTGCTCTTGATTGCTGCCCTGGCCTTGTTGGATGAACTCGACGCCTCGCATCGCGCGCAAGTCGAAGCGGCAGGGCCCGATATTGCCCGCGCCGCAGAAGCGCTGAATGATACAGCCACTAGAATTGAAGCACTTGCCGCACGTATCGAGGCCGAAAAATGAGTGTCCCACAGCTCAGTGTCTTGATCCCTTTCTATAATGAAGAAGGGAACGTCTTGCCTCTGCTCGAAGAGGTGCACGACGTGCTGACCGAGATTCCGTTCGAGATTGTCTGCGTGAATGATTGCTCGTCAGATGCGACCGCAGCTGAATTGGCAGAAGCTGCCAAACGTTGGCCAGACACAGTTCACGTGCTGACACATGTCGAGCGCGCAGGAAAATCCGCTGCCCTGTTCACGGGACTGAGATCGGTGCGCGGAGTATGGACTCAGCTTCTCGATGGTGATGGCCAGAATGATGTCAACGACACAGCTCGCCTTTGGGCATCGATTATTGACGGTCAGGACACGGGATCACTTGGGGTCATTGCCGGCAAACGCAACAGCCGGAACGATAGCGGCTTCAAATGGTTGCAATCGCGAGTCGCCAATGGCGTCCGCCGGTTCATGCTGCGCGACGATGCAACGGATACAGGCTGTGGCTGGAAACTCATCCGCACCGACGCATTTCGCGAGCTCCCATATTTCGCTTCAATGCACCGGTTCCTTCCCGCCTTGATCAAGCGTGCTGGATGGAGCGTTCGCGAAGAACTGGTCAATGATCGGGCGCGTTGGCACGGGCAATCGAAATACGGATTTCTCGGACGCCTCGGCGCTGGAATATTTGATTTGCTTGGCATGTTCTGGCTAACGCGGCGCGGTGGTCAGGGGATCGCACGCGAATGGAATGATCCACGCGCTTCATAAGCGCGGCTGCGGCCAAGAGACGAAACTCACAACGTTCGCCAATGCCGTACCAGGTTAACGCTGGAGGCCTGGTTCTTATCAAATACAATTACAAATAGATTTTTCGCGCTCAAAGAGATGCCCGAATAATGTGATCTCTAGCTAAGAGAATCTTCAAGTAAAAGACTTTGCCTAATAATAAATGCGTATAATCTGACTTTAGAATATTTGTTATACTGATTTATCGACATCTATACATGTTTTTTCTTACACAGAGCAAGTGTTTACGCTTTGTTAGTAACTCGCGTTTAAGTAGAAGATTGTCGCAGGCGGTTACTCCATGACCGTACCGGACAAGCTCAAAGGCTTGGGTTCATCCGCCCCTCTAACCCAGCCACCTACTCGGGATGCACCTTCGGGTGCATCCCATTTTTCTTTCAGGCACAAAAAAAGCGCGGCCAAACAGACCGCGCTTTTTGTTCGTGATTCGGACGCTGGACGCTTATTTGCGCCAGACGGCCGCCATTGCAGGATCTTCTTCTTCGCCGGTGTATTTGCGCGTCTCGGCGCGGCCGACGACCATGTGGTGCACTTCGTCGGGACCATCGGCCAGACGCAACGTGCGCTGACCTGTGTAGAGGCCGGCCAGCGGTGTCCATTGCGAGACACCCGCAGCGCCATGCATCTGGATTGCTTCATCAATGATGCGGCAGACTTTCTCTGGAACCATCGCTTTGACCATCGAGATC
>CAYGUD010000329.1:0-3291 GCA_964352865.1 uncultured Hyphomonas sp. | reverse complement strand
TTTCTGCTCCGCCCGTTCAGCGATTGCGTCAGCCTCTTCATAGGCTTCAACCAGCCCAATATAGGCGGCGTCATTCTTGAGCGTTTCCTCGATTTGTTCGAGCTTGGCGTCGATCTTTGCTTCCAGGCTCTGATGCGCTGTTGAGAGGTCAGCGCGCTGGATCTCGAGCTCGGCAATCCTGCTGGAAGCCGTTTCGATGGCCTGGCGCTCTTCTTCGATATAATCCGCGTGCGATTGCAACAACTCGAGCGCCTGTCGATGCAATCGGTCAAGATCTTCGATATCGGCGTCCTGGATCACGTCCAGCCGCATATCGGCGAGCCTTTGCAAAGCACTGACCCGCTGGCTCTGAATTTCGCCAAGGCGGCCATCAATACTGTCTGCTGTCTGGATGGCGTCGTTCAGGCGCCCGCGCAGGCGCACAAGCCGTGTGTCTAATTGCTGCAGAGCCTCGCGTCCTGAGATCCATTTTGCCATGCTCACCACTCCAGTATCGCGCCGCCAGGCGTCTCGACAGAATAAGTCGGGGTGAGGGCACCAGAGGCTTTGCTGCCAATCACGGCGTTCTGGATAATCTGGTCATCCTGCTTGTCGGAGGCGATCCGGTTAAACGCGGTTTCACTGACTCGCTGGGCCCAGCGAGTGACGCGTCGGGCCTTGCGATCTTCTTCAGATTCCACTTCCACCGTCACCAGTCTGCCGGCTGGATCAACAGCTTCGACAATCAGATAATAATTGCGAGCGTTTGGCGTGTCATCCGGGATCCGGAAAATGCCCGAACGCGCCTCGCCAGGACCGTAAACGACACGTACATCATAACTTACTGCGAGGTCAGTTTGCAGCTGTCTCAGGCTGGCAATCGCGGCTTCGGCTGCTTTGATATCGCGTGCTTGCACAGCGGCCTGACCGTCAAACAAATAGGTCGCCGCTAACTGGTCCGCGGTCTCTGACTGCGACGCCGCCAGCGTTTCAGCATGCGCTGTCTGCAATTGGTTCGGCAAGGTCTGGGTAAGCGCAATTTCGGTTTTCGCGGCGCTGGCCTTGGCCGGTTGAACGACGCCGACTTGATAAGCAAACAGCCCGGCAAACACAGCCGCGATACCTCCTGCAACCGGCTTCCACCATTTGTTGCGTGAGACGTAAATCTTCGCCAGAGTGACGCCAAATGACGGCGCCGGCGGCTGATACTGAAAGCGTTGCTCTTCGAGGGCCTGCACGCCTTGCAACAACACCTCGTCCGTCACGTCGATGCCTTGCGCAGAATAGATCTCACGCAGCCGCGCGATTAGCTGTTTTTCGCGGCCTTCCTGATCCAGTTCCTTTTGCAAGATCAAGTCGCGATGGCGCAGCGTGTCGACCACGTCCATGGCGACCAGAACTTCATCCAGTGTGCGTTTTTCAGCGATTGCCGTCATCTCTGGCCTAAGCCTTCAGCGCCAGCGCCGCTCCATCCTGGACCAGCTTGGTCAGACGCTTTTTGCCATCTTCGACAGCGTCGCGAATCTCTTCTGAATTCTTGGTCGAAAGATCGCGCATTTCCGCAATGATGATTTGCGACCGTTCCTGGAAATTCACCACGCTGTCGACCAGCATCTTGACTGAAGCCGCAGAGACTGTTGGGCCGTAACCCGCACGCGTTGCGGCTTCCTGCACCTCGCCGCCAATTTCGGCGAGCACTTCCAGGCTCTTATTGACGCCGTCTTTCATGGCCTCCAGTGTCTGTGTGCTTTCATGCAAGCCGTGCATGCCGGTAAAGCTCGCCGTTAAAGCGGTCAGCACGACTTCGTTTGTCGAGAAGAAGCTGACGGACTGGCCGTACACCCGTTCCTTGGCCGTGGTGATCTGGACGAGACGCGCCATGATCACTTCTGACGTATTGTAGCCAATGGTCAGATTGTCCGAGAGATCCTTGGCGATCTGATAGCGTTTCTCTTCATTTTGCAGGAGGCGCAATTTTTCGTCACGTGCCAGCTCAATGCGGGCCCGTTCGGCGGCGTCATCACCGGTATAGGCATTCAGAGTTTCGACCGCTGTCGTGACGTCGCCGCGGGCCGTATCCAGAACGCCTTCAGCTGTTTTCAGAACTTCGAGCGCGAGCACTTCAGATTGTTTCATGGCGCCGCGAAAGTCGAGATAGGCTTCGAGAATTGTCCGCTCTCGCGTGATTTGATTGGCCGACTCTTCCTGAACTTCGAGGTATAGATCTTTGATCTTGCCGAACCGGCTGGCAATATCGCCGCGAGTCATTTTCATCCAGACATTCGACACCCGTTCCATGGTCGAGATCTTGCCATCGGCATATTGATCGACCAGCGACTTGGCGTCGTCGCGAATGGAGTCAAAGGCTGTGGTGATGCCTTCATAGCGCTGTGCGATCGTCATATTGGAGACTTGCTCGCGAACCACATCATTGAACACACTGGCTTGGTCGAGGGTCCGGGCGATGGCCGCGACTTTGTCGGGCTCCAGCTCGGTGATTTGCTCGAGTAGAGCGACAACCGGCGCCGCGCTGCCATCAGCTGCATCCGGTAACAGACCAAGATTCCGCAGCCCTCCCATCGCCTTGTCGAGATATTGCAATGCAGTCGGGCTGGTCGTCGTGGTCATAAGTGTCCTCCGGAACGGGTTGGTTAATGTGTTTTAGAGCAGCGAAGTCGGAACCAAAAGGCCTGAATTACTCAGGCAACTGGTTTTCCTCGTGCGGCTCTGCTGCGCGACCATTTGGCTTCGCAGTGTTGCCAGTCAGGGCATCGCTCAGATCGGTATCTTTCAGTCCGAGTTCACCGAGCAAGCTGTCAAGCAGAGGCACTTGCGCGCGATAGCGTAAAGCCGCGTTCACAGCCTGATCGGCAACATTGCCGGAACCGCCGCCGGATCCGTTGCCGGAATCAGTGCCGCCGATACCGCCCAGACCATCAACATGTAGAATTTTGATGCCTTCGATTTGCTCCATCGGTTTGACTTGCTGTTCGATGATTGATGGCAAGGCCGCAATCAACGCTTGTTTGATTTGCATCGCGATTTGGTCAACCGACAGAATGTTGGCGGCTTCATTGACGGCGCGCTTACCATCAGCTTCGACTGAATAAGTCGCGGCCAGAGCATCAGCGCGTAGTTTTTCAGCTTGCGCCGCGCCTTCTGCAGTGATCCGCTCGCGTTGTGCTTCTGCTTCTGCTTCGATGCGAACCGCTTCAGCGCGATCAGCTGCGGCAGCCTTTTCGGCTTCAGCCGCAACCTGAATCGCGATGGCCGCTTGTTCAGCATCCTTACGAGCATCGATCAGCTCAATCG
>CAYGUD010000328.1:0-3292 GCA_964352865.1 uncultured Hyphomonas sp. | reverse complement strand
ATCACGTGCAAATTGCCAATATTGTGGGTCAGCCAGTTGAATGGTCCATAATTGCGATCGACAGAGGCAAGGGCGCCTTTCAGGCGAGTCCAATCCTTGTCGTCATAGACCGGCACTTCGGGCGATACATGTTGCATGTATGTGACGAAGGTCAGCCAAGCGCCATAGATGAGATAAGGCGCCAGAATATATTTTGCGAAAAAGCCCCACCCGAAAACAAGGCCTAGACTGATATAGAGCCCGAGGAATGCCACCAAGGTCACCAGTCCCAAATACCAGGAAACGCGGACCGATTTGGTGAAAAGATCACTTTGAGGGAGATAATGACTGCCGGTGATCGGTTTGTAAGTTGTCAGGTTGCGGATACCGATTTTGTACATCGGCCAGCCAATCAACACAAAAATACCCGACCTGAAAATCAGCTTCCGAAACAGCGTATCCTCGCCTTTGCCGGCTGGGCGGAACACTTCCTCTTGTCGGAAATGCCCGGTTTTCAAGTGGTGCAAGGCATGGCTGCGTTGCCAGCCGCGATATGGCACCAGGATCGCGCCATGAACCAAAATGCCGACAATCGTGTTCACAGTGCGATTTTTCGAGAACCCGCCATGACCAGCATCATGGCCAATAACAAACAGCGCCCACAGCATCGTTGCTATCATGAAGATAACCGGCCATTCGATGTACCACGCAGTGGTTTGCGTCAAAATTCCACACAACGCGGCGATGACAGCAAGGTCAAAGAAAAGGTAGGCAAATGACCGCCAGACATTCGGTTGAAAGCAGCGGGCGGGAATTGCCGCATGAAGCTGTTCGGTCGTGAAGGGCAGGTTTTTAAATGGCATGGTCGATTCTATTGAATACAAGTGTGAGAAACTCATCCCAGTATATCACTTTCAAAAGCAGACAGACAGTTAATAGACAAGTATTAGCCCGGTCCATGATGACGCATTCAGGTCACACAATAGAAGGTGGTTTTGTTAAGAGTCACACCCGGTCTTGCCCCATGGGGTGACGAAAGCTACGAAGCACCCCATATCTGTTGCGGCGCTGCATTGCGCGTCGCTTTTTATGGAGACAGGATGTCAAAAGAAGAAATGATCGAGTTTAACGGTACAATCGTTGAACTTCTGCCGAACGCGACATTTCGCGTAAAGCTGGAAAATGATCACGAGATCATTGGGTATACAGCCGGCAAAATGCGTAAGAACCGCATTCGGATCCTCACAGGGGACAAGGTACTGGTTGAAATGACACCGTACGATCTGACCAAAGGTCGGATTACATATCGCTTTAAATAGGCCATTCTGCCTTGAGTGATACACAGGTTCCTGACGGCTTTGAGCGGCATTTTCGCCGCTCCGGACTGACCGACCCTTGGGAACCGCTCTATTCTCGAAAACTAGATGATCGCGTGCAGATGGGTCTATTCCTGGCTGATCAGCACTGTAATTCGCGTGGCCTTGTCCATGGCGGACTGATCGCGGCGTTGTCAGATAATGCCATGGGCTTGTCTTGCGTCGTCGCGTTGAACGCTGCGGGACGCGAGCCTGGCAAAGGCCTTGTCACTGTGTCGCTAGGCACCGACTATGTTGGTAGCGCAACACTCGGTGACTGGTTGCTCATCGATCCTGAGCCGACAAAGGTTGGTGGCTCGATCTGTTTTGCGCGGGCGATGATCAGCAGTAATGAGAACCCTGTTGCGACCGCCAACGCGACGTTCAAGATCCTATGAGTAAACTGGTGCTCGCCAGCGCAAGCCCACGCCGCCAGCAGCTCCTGGCGCAAATCGCCGTTACGCCGGACCAGATCAGCCCCGCCGATATTGATGAAACGCCGCACGCTGCCGAGATGCCCCGTATTTACGCGATCCGTATGGGATTGGAAAAAGCTCAGGCTGTTCATACTAGCGGACACTACACTCTGGCGGGCGACACCGTGGTGTCCGTCGGGCGCCGAATTCTGCCGAAAGCTGAAACCGATCAGGACGTTTCAGCGTGTCTGAAACTGATTTCGGGGCGCGCGCATCATGTCATGACATCGGTTTGCGTGATCGCGCCAGATGGTCAGCTGGCGCAACGGCTCAGCGACACACGTGTGATCGTGAAACGCCTCTCAAAAGCTGAGATCGAGCAATATATCGAGACCCAGGACGGTATTGGCAAGGCGGGTGGATACGCGATCCAGGGGCCGTTTGGGGCGCATATCAAACAGATTAGTGGCAGCTATACCGGCGTGATGGGCTTACCGGTATACGAAACGGCCCAATTGCTCACCGGGCTCGGCTATCGATTGTAAAAGTCGAACTCAAGCTCATACTGCAAATGACCATCACCCATGGAGAGGTCATAGCCGCCAAATCCATAGACATAATCGAACCGAACCGATTGCGACGGGAGGCTTGTGGCATCTCGGCGCCGGATTGCGTTTCTAAACTCGAGAATTCTAGTCGGCGCTCCGAACACGTCTGCGACGGTGTCGGCATTGCCGATGGTTCTGATATAATTGCCGTTTCGCGCATCCGCGCCGAACGACATGCCATCGTCAACACCTCGGCGCGTGACGTTATAGTTAAAGTCGATCTTATTCATCAAATTGGTCGTATTGAAGCCATCGTTCGCGCCGACGAAGCGGGCTTCAGCCGTGAGGTAGAAATCAGTCCTCGATGACAGATAAAAGCTGCGTTGAGCAGATGTATCTGCGGCTACCAGGTCAGCGCCTAGCGTCACGTTGAAGGCGTCCATACTGTCGCCAGCATCCAGAAAGCCATTGCTGTTCCCGTCTGTGGGCAGCCGGTCAGGAACCCCGTCACCATTGGTGTCTATCCCCAGAACAACGCTTTGATCCTCGAGCGGGACAGTATGAAAGCCTTCCGTTCGCGATCCGGTAATGACTGGATTGACGCCTCCTGCCCCCTGAAAAGGGTTCCCCGTCCACGGGATCATGCGCTCGCCTTCAGGAACCGTTCCGCCATTGGCGAAAATGTAATTGTCATAGACGTCAAACGAAAAACCATCGTGTACGACGACGCAGCCATAGGTCCGACAGTAAAAATCGGAATCGATCCAGGAAGCAGACGCTGTCGGCGTACCAATCAGCGCTGCACAGGCCAACAAGAGCCGCCTGATATTAGTCGACGCTTGGCGTTTCATCGAATTCGGTCTCAGCTGGCGGTGCAAGCTCAATGACAGAAAGGTCCGTCTCATACGGTGCAAGTCGAACTGTCCCGGCGCTGCTCTGAGGGGCATGGATGTCCTCGAGTGTGACCCGCAATTCCGGGTTGTTCGGAATATTC
>CAYGUD010000327.1:0-3293 GCA_964352865.1 uncultured Hyphomonas sp. | reverse complement strand
TTCCGAGCCTGTCAGAGCGTTGTTGCCACGTCTGCGAGTCGACACGGCATTGCGTCCCGCCGTCGGACATTTTCGCCTTCGCCATCTTTGGGCCCGAAACCCAAATCCAAGTGCTTTGCAAAAGCGGGCCTGCGTCTTGATGGCGATGCTGACGGGTCGAGTTTGAGCGGTTTGCGCGACAAAATGGTGAACAGTGTTCACTTTTTTTAATCACACGCTAAGTATGGCTCACCGCATCGTAGAAATGAGGCCTCCCATGTTCCGCAAAACGCTTCTGATTTCTGTCTCCGCTCTATTACTGGCCTTGCCTGGGCAATCGGAGACTCTGCAAGAGGCGGTCGATCTCGCCTTCCAAGGTAATCCGGCGCTCGCCGCGCAGCGCGTGGGCGTTGGGGTGGCTCGCGAACAGCTGCGTCAGGCGCGTGGCGCGCGCGCACCAAGTGTCAACTTGTCGGGGTCGGCTGGCTATCAATCGACGGATAGCAACCAGCCGCTTGCGTTTGGAACAGGTGATCAACCCTTGGCCTCAGCCCAGGTGCAAGCTTCACTCCCCGTCTATACAGGCGGCCGGATTTCAGCTGGCATCGACCAGGCGCAAGCCGGTATCCTTGCCGCCAACGCACAGTTTGATGGCGCTGCTCAGGATCTGATCCTGAATGTTGTGACCAGTTATGTTGATGTCATGCGCGATCGTGAGACATTGCTCATCCGCGCCAATAGTGTTGCTTTGCTGCAAGAACAATTGCGCGCCGCCTCTGACCGTTTTGAAGTTGGAGTCGCCACACGCACAGATGTCAAACAAGCAGAAGCCCGCCTGCAAGGCTCGAAAGCGGCCTATGCCGGAGCCCAGGCTCAGCTTGAGGCGTCACTCTCAATCTATGAAGTATTTGTCGGACAAGCTGCGGGCGACCTGTCACCCACGCCGGACGCTCCGGCGATCCCTGAGGACTTTGAAGCAGCCTTACAATTGGCGCTGGTCGATAATCCGGACCTGAAAGCCTTGCGCCAGGCCGAACGCGTTGCCGAGCAAGCTGTTCGCGCCGCCAAAGGGGAGACCCGGCCTAGCGTTTCGATTGTCGGCACAGCCAGCGCCCAGGAGACATTTGACCTCGAGGCGACCAGCATTTCGCCGACAGGGCAGTTCACAACCCTGCCGGCCGACAATTATCGCGACACGAGTGTCAGCGTATTCGCCCAGGCGAGTGTCCCGCTATTCCAGGGCGGAGTCTTGCGCAGCCGTATTCGTGCGGCGCGCCTGGAGCGCGAACAAGCCCGTTTGCAGACGATTAATGCCGAGCGTCAGGTCAATGCCAGTATTGCACAGGCTTGGTTCGGGAATATCGCTGCAGAACAGGCGATTACGGCGTCAGAGCTGCAGGTCCAGGCTGCTGAAATCGCTTATGAGGGTGCCCAGGAAGAGTTGAGCGTTGGAACGCGAACAACTCTGGATGTGCTCGATCAGGAGCAACAATTGCTCGAAGCGCGCCTTGGCTTGGTCAATGCCCGGCGCGACGCATATGTGGCGACGCATCAGCTACTTCGTGCTATGGGACGACTAGAACTCTAAGTTTAGCAAGTTAGACGCGAATCACGGCAATATCGCCTTCGTAATTGCTTGTTAACCGAGCTCGATTAGCCGGTTAATAGGTAAGCTAAATGTAATGGGAACGGCTATGGCGGAGCAAGCGCAACAAGAACCGACCATGGAAGAAATTCTCTCTTCCATAAGAAAAATCATTGCTGATGATGATGCCCCCGCGGCGAAAGCAGCTGAACCGGCAGCATCTGCCGATGATTCAGGCATGTTTGAAGACGAAGATATTTTGAGCGCTGACGCAGCCCCGATCGAATCAGAAGAAGACGTGCTCGCCGCAATCAGCCAGTCGATGCAGGAAGCAACAGCCGAATTGGAAGCCGGGGCCGACACTGTCGAAGCTCCTGAAGCGGACGAGGAAGTCTTCGATTTTGCGATCGAAGAAGACAGTTTTGAAGCGTTTGATGATGATGCTTTCGAAGGGGTTGAGGATTTCGCTGAAGTCGAAGCCGAACCGATTGAAGATACATTTGAGCCGGTCGCTGAAGCGGCGCCAGAGCCTCAACCAGAACCAGAGATTGAAGAGGATAAACCTATGGCAGCCACTGCAGCTCCGCTCACCGATACGGCCACTGTCACTGCAGCAGCCGGCGCCCTTGGCAAACTCCTCTCAAATGTCGAGTTTGGCGAAGAAGCTGGCGGTGCCACGACGATTGAAGGCCTGGTGCGCGAAATGATGCGTCCGATGCTGAAAGAATGGCTCGACGAGAATCTGCCAAGCATTGTTGAGAAGCAAGTCGAAGCTGAAGTGCAGCGAATTGCACGCATGGCTGGCTAGACCTCGCTTTTATCCCTGCTAAAGAGACACGGGCGCGCCAGAGATGGCGCGCCTTTTCTATTTTCTGACTGATGACCGGACGTATTTTGATGATCGACCAGCGTTTTGACCCGAAAGCCCATGAGCAGCGCATCTATAAGCGCTGGGAAGAGAGCGGCTGTTTCCGGCCCAGCATGGACAGCTCTGCTGAGCCGTATGCGATCATGATTCCGCCGCCGAATGTCACCGGTAGCCTGCATATGGGTCACGCGCTCAACAATACGATCCAGGACATCTTGTGCCGGTTCGAGCGGATGCGCGGCAAGAATGTTCGCTGGCAGCCGGGCATGGACCATGCCGGTATCGCGACGCAGATGGTTGTTGAACGCCAGTTGGCGGCGAGTGGCACCAATCAGGACCGCCGGTCTATGGGCCGCGACGCCTTTATCGACCGGGTCTGGGAGTGGAAAGAAGAGTCTGGCGGGACCATCCTCAATCAGCTGAAACGCCTTGGTGCGTCATGCGATTGGGAGAACACCAAATTCACGCTGGATGATGATCTCAACGTGGCGGTCAACAAGGCGTTTGTAGATCTCTACAATGAAGGTCTGATTTACCGAGCCAAGCGCCTGGTCAATTGGGACCCGCATTTCCAGACCGCGATTTCAAATCTCGAAGTCGAGAATAAAGATGTCGACGGCCATATGTGGCACTTTAAATACCCGCTGGCCGGCGGACAGACATATACTTATGTCGAGAAGGACGAGGACGGGAAAGTCATACTAGAGGAAGAGCGTGACTATATCTCGATCGCGACGACGCGGCCTGAAACCATGCTTGGCGACGGCGCGGTTGCAGTGCATCCAAGTGACGAGCGCTACGCGTCAATTGTTGGCAAGCTGTGCGAAATCCCGGTCGGACCGAAAGAGCATCGCCGCCTGA
>CAYGUD010000326.1:0-3299 GCA_964352865.1 uncultured Hyphomonas sp. | reverse complement strand
GTAGGAATGATCATAGCCTGGCTGCATCCGGTAGGTCACGCGCTGACCATGGCTGGCCGCTTCTTCGAGGAAAAGTCTCGCGTCGAGCTGTTCCGCCAGAAACTGGTCCGCATCACCCTGATCAATCAGAATATTCGCGCCAGTTTGCATCTCCTTGACGAGTTCAGTCGCGTCATAGGCTTCCCACGCCACAGATAGAGGACCGAGATATGCCTCAAACGCCTTTTGGCCCCATGGCACCCGCGCCGGAGAAACAATCGGCGCAAACGCGGAACAGGATTGGTAGAGCGAGGGATTCTTCAAATGTAGAGTCAGCGCGCCATGCCCGCCCATTGAATGACCGGTAATGCCTTGCCGGGCCATATCGGCCGGAAAGTTCTGTGCGATCAACACTGGCAGTTCATCGGTGATGTACTGATCCATCATGAAGTGCTGCGCCCACGGAGCCTGCGTGGCCGTAAGATAGAACCCAGCGCCCTGCCCGAGATCATAGCCATCATCATCCGCGACATCGTCGCCGCGCGGGCTGGTATCTGGTGCGATGATCATCAGACCGTGCTCAGCAGCGTACTTTTGAATGCCCGACTTCTCCATGACATTGGCCCAGGAACAGGTCAGGCCCGACAGGTACCAAAGCACCGGTACCGGTCCATCTTTGGCCTGCGGCGGCGTATAGACGCCAAACCGCATCGTACAATTGGTCACAGCGCTTTGATGATCATGGACCGACAGCGAACCGCCAAAAGACGCCCAGGAAGAAACGGTTGATAGAGTCATGCCCTCTCCTCTTCCATTCCATCGAGCGGATCAAGAGCGGTTCGTCGGTTTTAATGATGGATGCGTTCAGAGCCAAACCGATCCGCACCATATAATTGCAGCAAAACCACCTCTATTACTTAACTTTCAAGCCATATTATCAAAATACAGTACAGTATCCGAAGATACGGCACTGGTTTTATGAAGTATGCATTCCTAATATACGCACTATTGATTTCTGCCTGCTCTGGCGGCAGCTCATCCTCTACTGAGCCGCTTCCTCCTGCCGCAAATGGAAACGATCCATCACCACAGACCAACTCGGCGCCCGACCTTCGTGTGACCTTATCCTCGGCGCAAGTGTTCGAGCACCAGGCGATCACGATTGATGCCAGCGCGACGACAGATGCCGATGGCGACGCGCTTAACTATGCGCTAAAGCTCGCTGAAACCCCTTATGCGGCGGTTGGAGGCTCATATGCCGGGCCTGTCTGGACAATAGACACCACTGACGTCGATGCGGACGCTCTAATCAAAGCGACAGTCACGGCCTCAGATGGCCATGATACAGTTGCGATGGACGTCGAATTTACCGTCGTGAATTTTGACCGCTCACCCCTGAACAAGACATGGGAAGAGGCTTCAGATACTTATGAGATCTCCGCGAGCGGATCGGCGAAATTTTCCGAGAAAAGAGACTATGGTGGGTTCAAAGGCGCGCATCTCCTTCGAATAAATGAGTCCGATCTACTCGAAATTGTCGAACTTACATTCTTCAACAATACCTTTCGCGATGCGGTTGAAATCGCAACCGATATGCCCGGAGATGAAGATGCCTTGTTCACAACACAGACTATACAATATCGGAGTGAGTATCCTGGATTTGCGGTCGTCTCGCCAAGCACGGAAACCGTAAAAGTCATCAAACGCGAGAGTCGCTCGGAAGGGTCCAGCGGCGGCAGTCTGACGCTTCCGGGCCTGTGCAGCGCAACCTGGAAGTTCATTGCTCGAACCAGGGAAATTACCGAGCGCTCAAGTCTGTTTATCGGCACGAATAACGGGCTCTGGGGCTGGTTGAATGCAGGCCGAGCAATCAATAAGCGGGAATTATCGGGTTTGTTCACAGACGAAACCGTTTGGGATCCGAGCGGCAATTTCTGCCATCCAGGCGAGCTGGGTCTTTATTACGATCCGGAAAAACGTGAGCTCAATGTCTGGCGTACGGCGCATATAACCCAGCCTGACCTGCCAATGCCAATTGCGGTCAACGCTCCGATCGGTCTTGATATTGTTGATGTCCGGATTGGCTACAGCGACACACGAGACCCGTTTATCGTCTTGCTGTTTGCCGGCAAGACGCATGACGCGCCGCATCAATTGTCGATCTTCTACGAAGCGCTCAACGGTCAAATCGAACAGCTTGATTATGAATTACCACCCGGCATCCCAAAAAACCTGGCAGTGGACTCAATTGATACAAACTTCATTGACATGGAACGCGGCGGCTGGGGCAATCGTGATTCCGATATTGTCATCGCGGTGCCAGAAACACCTTATGTTTACATCATCGAAACCCAGTCCTCCGATACGGAGGGCCTGAGTTTCGGGCCATTGGAATTCTTCGAAGCCGGGTTTGGTGTGCGCGATATCGCCCTCATCGTCACTGATGGTACGAACAAATATTCACTTCTCACCACGGATGGACACACCCTCAAACTGCACAAAAGCGCACTTGAGTTTAGCCGGTTCCAGACGCCTTGAACCTAACCGCGATGTAGCGCGCAAAGCTTATTGCCTGCCGGATCGCGCAAGTAAGCGAGATACATCCGCTGACCGCCGCCTTCGCGCCAGCCTGGAGGGTCTTCGATCGGTTTGCCACCCGCCGCTTCACCGGCGGCATGCCATGCATCGGCTTGTTCAGGGCTTTCCATAGCCAGACCGACCGTCATGCCGTTACCACAGCTGGCAGGCGCGCCATCAATTGGCTTGGTGACCAGGAATATGCCGCCATTATGGATGTAAACGAGCCGGCCTTTCGGATCCATAATCCCAGCTTTGCCGCCCATGGCTGTAAAAGTCGCGTCATAGAACGCTTTGGCTTTTTCGAGGTCATCGGCCCCAACCATCATGTGACTGTACATAGTTTTTCTTTCTCTTTTGAATAATTCTAAAACACCACCACGGACCGAATGCTTTCGCCCGAATGCATCAGATCAAACGCATCATTGATCTTATCGAGTGGCATGACATGCGTGATCATCGGATCGATCTGGATCTTGCCTTGCATGTACCAGTCGACAATTTTCGGAACATCGGTTCGCCCCTTTGCGCCGCCAAAAGCTGTTCCGCGCCAATTGCGGCCAGTCACCAGTTGGAATGGCCGCGTGGCAATCTCTTTACCGGCTTCAGCGACGCCAATAATCACGCTGGTGCCCCATCCGCGATGGCAGCATTCAAGCGCCTGGCGCATAACCTCTGTATTGCCGGTGCAGTCGAAGGAATAGTCCGCACCGCCATCGGTTAGCTCAACCAGATGAGCCACG
>CAYGUD010000325.1:0-3305 GCA_964352865.1 uncultured Hyphomonas sp. | reverse complement strand
TCCTTTGAGGCTGGGGTCGCCATTTGGAGCTTTGACGATTTGATTCGGGCTGAGGTTTTTGTCTTTTTGCGCGGTGGGGTCGTGATAAGTGCGACCGATCAAGCGCTTAATGGCATAGAACGTGAAGTCCGGATTGGTCACGCCCTGGCGGCGCGCTGGCATCCCGATCAGGCGTTCGTCGCCTTCTGTGAAAGCCACAACAGACGGTGTGGTCCGCGCGCCTTCTGAGTTTTCGATAACTTTGGCGTCTCCGCCGTCCATGACAGCGACGCAGCTATTGGTCGTGCCGAGGTCGATTCCAATAATCTTACCCATAATATTTCTCTCCTAAGCCACCGCTTTTTGCCTTGAATTGGCCTGCTATGCAGCACCAGCAACCTGCGGCTCTATACACAAAGATTCGCGAAGGTGAAGACGGTGTTTCAGTCCGCTCACGCTCGCTTCCTCACGCATGTGGGAAACGTCGGGACATGTTCAAGGGGGAAAGTGGAGTTGATGGCGAGAACTTATTGCTGGCCAAACCCACCCTCATTGCATTACATTTGTAACAAAACCCAAAGAGGAAAAGACATGCGCAGCTTTGTTTCGATCACCTGTCTCGCCTTGTTTGCTTGCACGCCTGCACAAGACGTGTCGCCAAACAGCGATAATGCGGCAAACGAACCTGATATATCATCGGCGGCAGAATCACCGGTGTCGGATGTTTCAACCCCTGCAGCGCGTCCTCAGCTTGAGCAACTATGGGTGACGGAAGGCTTTGCTTCCCCCGAAGGCGTGGCCAGCGCAGATGACGTGCTTTTCATCTCCAACGTCGCGGGTGAAGGCAATGCCAAGGACGGAGAGGGCTGGATCTCCCGCCTCTCACTGGACGGCGACGTGCTGGATGAAAAATGGATTGCAGGTCTGAATGCGCCTAAAGGCATGGCCATCAGAGACGGCAAACTATTTGTCTCCGACTATGATGCTTATCATGTCATCGATATCGAAACGGCGCAGATCGAGAACACTTACCCCGTCGAAGGCGCAGGCTTTTTGAACGATGTCACGGTGTGGCAAGGCGGCGTCTATATGAGCGATTCCGGCTCGGCGCGGATTTTTCAGATTGATGTGAATGGCTATAAGGAGTGGCTCGCTGATGATCGTCTTGGCGGCATTAATGGCCTGACCGCGGATGGTGACCGCTTGCTGATCGCAACAATGGATTCAGGCAGCCTATTTGAGACCCTCGGCGCCCGCGACTTGACCGAAATCGCGACCGGAATGGAAAATGCCGACGGCATCGCCGTGCTTGATGATGGCAGCTATCTGGTCTCGAGTTGGCCTGGCCAGATCTGGCATGTCTCAACAAGCGGCGACGTCACTGAGCTCCACGACACACAAGCCGACGAGATCTATCAGAACGACCTGACCCGCGTCGGAGATTTGATTATTGTTCCGAACTGGCAGCCAGGAACGGTTACAGCCTGGCGTTTGGGGAACTAATTCGCCGCCCCGGCACTGACCGCAACCATTGCTGCGCGCAAGGTCCGGTCGCCAATGCGCCAGCCAGCCTGGAACAGGCTCGCAATTGTGCCGTTCGGATGCTCTGAAGGAATGTTGGCCACGGCCTGGTGCAGGTTCGGATCGAATGCTGCGCCGGGTTCGGCTTCGATCGGCGTGACGCCGTGACGGGTCAAAACAGTGTGCAGCTCTTTATGCGTCATCTCGATGCCGCCGAGTAGGCCTTTACCGCCTTCGGTGAGGGCTTCACGTTCGGCTTCCGGCAAAGCCTCAAGCGCTCGGGCCATATTGTCCGAGACGCTGAGCAGATCGCCCGCAAATTTCTCAATCGCATAGACCCGCGCATCAAGTTTTTCGCGCTCTGAGCGTTTGCGGAGATTTTCCATTTCCGCCATGGCGCGCAGCAACTGATCGCGCATTTCCTGCTTTTCAATCTCAAGCGCCAGGATTTGCTGATCAGCTGTCAGCTCAATCGGTTCGTCGAGATCCGTCTCTTCTTCAGAAACCTCTTCTTCGGGTTTTGGCTCAGCCTTTTTTGCCGCTTTCAGAATTTCATCCGCTGCGGCTTTCAGCTCTGCTTGAGTCGCTGCTGGATCAATCTCTGGCGCGTTGTCGTCTTTGACTGTTTCGTCACTCATGCTCTTACTCACTCATTCCTGGCGGCGCTTTCCAAGCACCTCTCCAACCATCCGTGCTGTATAGTCAACCATTGGAATCACCCGCGCATAATTCAACCTGGTCGGTCCAATCACTCCGAGGGCGCCAATCACCTGACGTTCGGCGTTCATATAGGGAGCAACAATCACGCTTGAACCCGAAAGTGGAAAAAGACTGTTTTCCGAGCCGATAAAAAGCCGCACACCATCTGCATCGCGCGTCGAATCAAGCACTTCCAGCAAGCCTTGCTGACGCTCAAGCGCATCAAAGAGCTGGCGCACGCGCTCCATATCATCGGCAGCAGCATCATTTTCCAACAGGTTCGCCCGGCCTTGAATGATCAGGCGGCGTTCTTCACCGGGTGCGGCGCCGCTCCATTCCGCCAGTCCGCGCTGCACCAGATCTGCCGTGGCAGCATCAAGTTGTGCCTGGCGCGTGGCAATCTCAGAGCGCACGTCTGCCGCCGCTTCATGCAAAGTGCGCCCTTTCATGCGGGCCGCGAGATAATTGCCGGCCTCGATCAAGACAGTTTGCGGCAATCCGGGCGGTATTTTTACCAGGCGATTTTCAACATCACCTTGCTCCTTGACCAGAACACACAGCGCTTCACCTGTCGAAAGCGGAACAAATTCGACATGCCGCACCGCGGAGTCCTGGGTCGGCGACGAGACCAGACCAGCGCCTCCCGCAAGGCCCGACAGAAGCGAAGACGCTTCCTTCAAGACACCGCCAAGGTCGCGCCCGGCGCCATTCAATCGACCTTCAATCGCCGCACGGTCATCTTGTCCGGGATCGCCCATTTCGAGAAAGCCATCGACAAACAGGCGCAGTCCCGCATGCGTCGGCATTCGGCCGGCGGAGACATGTGGCGCGTCGAGCAATCCAAGCTCCGTGAGATCGGCCATGACATTTCTGATCGATGCGGCCGAGAGCTTGATCCCGGCTTTTGACAGCGTCCGCGACCCGACTGGCTCACCGGTTTCAAGATAAGTCTCGACGATCTGTTTGAAGATCCCGCGAGAGCGCTGATTAAGCGCCTGCATCAATGACGTGTTTGAACTCATAGGGTTTCAATAGTCGTCGCAGCGCAGGGTTTCAATCGTCCGGCTTCACCGCAACGCAAAATGCAGAAACACCGCAGACTTTGT
>CAYGUD010000324.1:0-3306 GCA_964352865.1 uncultured Hyphomonas sp. | reverse complement strand
CAACGCTGCCGAAAGCGCCGTCGAGGCTGGCGCTGGATGACAATATGGCCGGTGCCCGCCAAAGACAGGCCTATGTTCTGGCAGAGATGCAGCAGGCCGGGTTCATCACCGCGGAAAGCGCTCAAATTGCGCTCGCCTCAGATGTTGCGATCGCGCCAGAACCGGAACAGGACCCGCAATTTGGCTTCGTTCTGGATGCCGCAACCGAGCGCGCCAATGAGTTGTTGCCGGAATTGCCAGATGATCTTGTGATCAAGCTGACGATAGATTCCGAATTACAGGCAAAGATTTCAGAAACGCTGGAAACGCGCATGGCCGCTGAGTCCGAGGCTTCAAATGCTGGCCAAACGGCTGCGATTGTGATGAACCGCCAGGGCCATGTGCTGGCGCTGTTTGGTGGCCGCGACTATACCGAAAACCAGTTCAACCGCGCCACTCAGGCCCGCCGCCAGCCGGGTTCGGCGTTCAAGCCATTTGTCTATGCTGCTGCCTTGGAAGACGGGATCAGCCCGTATGATGTCCGCATCGACCAACCGGTCACCATTGATGACTGGTCGCCGAAGAATTTCACGCTGGCTTATATGGGGCCAGTCACAGTCGCAGAGGCCCTGCGCGACAGCCTCAACACAATCGCCGCTCTACTGGCGCAAGAAACCGGTGTCGACGCCGTCGTCGCCTTATCGCGCAAGTTCGGCATCAGCGCCGATTTACAACCGTTTCCGTCGATTGCGCTGGGCAGTCAGGAAGTGACACTCTGGGATCTGACACGCGCCTATGGCCCGTTCATGACAGGTGGACGCCGGGTCGATCCATACCTCATCCAGGCCATTGAAACCACTCGCGGCGAAGTCGTTTATGAGCGCGCTGAATATGACCCGGCCCAGGTCTATGATCGCGAACTCGCGGAAACCATGACTGCCATGCTGTCCGAAGTTGTGCGCTCTGGCACCGGAAGCGCTGCGAAGATCAATGGCTGGCCCGTTGCTGGCAAGACTGGCACCAGCCAATCCTTCCGTGATGCCTGGTTCGTGGGCTATAGCGCCGAGTTGCTCGGCGGAGTCTGGACCGGCAATGATGATGATACCCCAATGGCAGATGTCACGGGCGGCGGCCTGCCGGCTCGGCTTTGGGCAGATATGATGAATGTGGCGCATGAAGGTCGTTCGCCAAGTCTGCTGCGCGGCGCTGACAAGCTCATCCAACTGACACCGGAACAGCAAGCAAGGGTCGGATATTACCGCGATATCGGCATGGCGTTTGCCGGTCTGGCGGGATCCGGCACGGAATAGGTCTGGCCAGCACAGTGCGTATCTCGTAACCGACAGCATGCCATCCGCCTTGCGTCTCTTCCTGGTTACCAGCCTGGCAATGACCGCCTTTGCCGCGAACTCAGTGCTGGGCCGGATCGGCTTGGTGGACACTGAGATTGGCGCCGGCAGTTTTGCCCTCATTCGTCTGATCAGCGGCGCCCTTACATTGACGGCTATATGCGCGCTGCAATCGAAACGGGTTTCAGGCTCGCTCAGAGGCGGGTTGTCGCTGCTGATATATGCCGGTTTTTTCTCGTTCGCCTATATCGCCCTGCCGGCCGGAATGGGGGCGATCATTCTGTTCGCCATGGTTCAGATCACCATGCTGGGCTGGGGGTTGAGCCGCGGCGAGCGCCTGTCGATTCAACAATGGATCGGGTTCGTCATCGCCGTCACGGCTTTGCTCTGGCTGGTCTCGCCGAGCCTCGAAGCGCCGCCGCTCTGGGCCATTATTGCCATGGCGATTGCCGGAATGGGCTGGGGCGCCTACTCGCTGCTCGGCCGCGGCGCCAGTGACCCAACCAGCACCACGACAGGGAACTTCATCTGGGCCAGCGCCCTCGCTCTGCCGCTCTTTGGCCTCAGCATATTGGTTCAGCCCGAACCTATCCCCCCGATGGATGGCATTGCTCTGGCCATGGCATCAGGATCGATCACGTCCGGCCTGGGCTATGTCATCTGGTACCAGGCGCTGAAAGGCCTAACCGCGACCCGGGCCGGTATTGCACAGCTCACTGTCCCGGCGGTCGCGGCGCTTGGCGGCGTGGTCTTTCTGGCAGAGCCGATCACGCTGCGTTTTGCGCTCTCCACCATGGCTATTCTCGGCGGCGTGGCGCTTGCTGTCTTGACCCCGAAGGCGGGGTCCCGCAAAGCGGGTCGATGACAGAAACTGTGTCGCCTCCCACCAAACCTGGCAAGAATGCCTTCATGTTCGTCGTCGTGGCCGTGATCCTGAACATGATTTCGTTCGGGATCATCATGCCGGTGATGCCGGCCCTGCTCGAAGACATTACAGGTCTGGTGGCTGAACAATCCGTGTCGATTGGCGGGTGGCTCAGCATGGTCTTCGCAATTGCCAATTTCTTCGCTATGCCCATTCTTGGCGGCCTGTCAGACCGTTACGGGCGTCGCCCTGTCTTATTGGCGTCGATTGCCATGCTCGGCATTGATTTGTTGATCATGGGCCTCGCCCCAACGCTGGCCGTGTTGTTTATCGGACGCTTCCTGGGCGGCATGTTTTCGGCGACATATTCAGTCGCTAACGCCTATATCGCAGACGTGACAGAGCCTGAAGAACGCGGTCGGGCCTTCGGTATGATGGGCGCGGCCTTTGGGTTCGGGTTCATTCTCGGGCCCGTCTTTGGTGGCCTGCTGGGCGAAATAAATCCGCGACTGCCATTCTTCGTGGCCGCGGGCATTGCCGGGATCAATTTCCTTTATGGCTTGTTTATCCTGCCGGAAAGCTTGCCGAAGGAAGATCGCCGCGATTTCAGCATTGTACGCGCCAATCCATTCGGGGCGATGGTGCATTTCTCGAAAGTTCCCCGGGTGGCCTGGTTCATCATCGCGATTGGCCTGTTTCAGATCGCCCATGCGGTTTATCCATCAACGTGGAATTTCCACGGCGAAATTCGCTATGACTGGTCAGAATTTGAGATCGGCCTGTCTCTCGCCGCCGTTGGCCTGGGGTCTGCGATTAGTCAGGCCTTGCTGACAGGCTATCTGATCAAGCGGTTCGGGCCGATGCGCGCCGGCATGATAGGTTTGATCACGAATGCCATTGCTCTGCTTCTTTTCGCCTTCGCGGACGCGCCATGGATGGCCTATGCGGTGATCGCTGTCTCCGCGATTGGCGGCGTGGCAATGCCAGCGATCAACACGATCACATCGACGCTGACACCGCGCAATGCGCAAGGCGAGCTGCAAGGCGCGCAAGCCAGCATGATGGCATTCACACTGATCTTCAGCCCGGTTCTGATGACGCAGACACTGCAAT
>CAYGUD010000323.1:0-3318 GCA_964352865.1 uncultured Hyphomonas sp. | reverse complement strand
TGCCGGATAATGACCTGAGAATTGCTGCCTTGAAGGCATCCTCGCAGCGTCACCGTGAGGTCGGCATCGCGGCGGTCTCAGACGAACACTATTCGGGCAGTCACTGGCTCGCCAGTTTCGCCACCTATCTGACCACCAAACGCGGCCTTCCATCGCAAGAGCCTCAACCATGAAATTGAGCATCGGCCCGGGCGTCTTAGTGGCCGCCGCCTTTATCGGGCCTGGCACAGTCACCGCCTGTACGCTCGCCGGTGCCAATTTCGGGTTCGCCCTGGTCTGGGCACTGGTATTTGCAACTATCGCCACAATCATCCTGCAAGACATGGCGGCGCGACTTGGCGCGGGGGCACAGCTCGGCCTTGGCGAGGCGCTCATGCAAGGGGCGTCCATACCTGTCATTAAATGGGCAGCAGGCGGTTTGGTTTTCGCCGCTTTGCTGATTGGCAATGCCGCTTATGAAGGCGGCAACCTGGCCGGCGGCGCGCTCGGCGCCGACGCCCTGCTCTCCTCTGTATCGCCGGGCCAAAATGTCCTGGTCGCGATGCTGGCGCTGATTGCGGGCATCGTGGTTGTGGTTGGGCGCTATGAGGTGCTCGAGAAATTGCTGGTCAGTCTGGTTCTGGTGATGAGCGCGGCATTCTTGCTCAGTGCTTTGTTTGTCCGTCCTGACCTCGGTCAGTTCATTGGAGGTTTGCGCCCTCATATACCAGATGGTGGCACGCTAACGGCGATCGCTCTGATCGGCACCACGATAGTGCCCTACAATCTGTTTCTCCACGCCGCAGCGGCGCGGCGCAAATGGCCGAACGGTCAAGACACAGAACAGGCGAGAAAAGACTCGGCAATCTCGATTGGTCTGGGCGGGCTGGTTTCGATTCTAATTCTGTCGACCGCAGCAAGCAGCCTGTTCAAGAGCGGTATCGAAGTCAGCAATGCAGCCGACATGGCCCGCGCAATTGAACCGACATTTGGCGACGCCGCGCGATATCTCGTCGGCATCGGCCTGTTTGCAGCGGGCCTGACTTCAGCCATAACAGCGCCCATGGCGACGGCCTTTGCGCTGAGCGAGATTGTCGGCGGCGACCAGGATCGAAAATCAAAACTGTTTCGCGGGACCGCGCTTTTAGTAGTCGTGGTCGGCGCCGCGATCAGCCTGTCCGGAATCAAGCCGGTTTCATTGATCCTGATTGCGCAATACGCCAACGGCCTATTGCTGCCAATCATGGCGGCATTCCTGCTTTGGGTGATGAACCGGAAAGATTTGCTCGGCGTCCACACCAATTCAGCGTTCGCCAATATCGCTGGTGCGAGCGTGGTTTTGATCACATTGGGATTTGGGCTACGATCTATCCTTCGCGCCGCTGGAATATGGGCATGACCAAACAAATCGATTTGAATGCTGATCTTGGTGAAGGCTGCCCCTTTGATGCCGAACTGATGTCTGTTGTGACCAGCTGCAACATCGCCTCCGGTGGTCATGCAGGTGACGAGGCCTCCATGCGGACGGCACTGACGCTTGCAAAAGAAAACAATGTCGCAGCAGGCGCACATCCGTCTTTTCCGGATCGGAAAAATTTCGGGCGCACGCGTTCTGACCTGTCTGGCCCAGCCCTGGAACAGGTTCTGACCGCGCAAGTCGAAACCCTCAAACGCCTGGCGGAGGCGATGGACTTACCTCTGACGCATCTCAAACCGCACGGCGCGCTTTACAATATGGCCGCACGCGACACCGGTCTGGCGACTAGCATATTGAACGTCTTACAATCTGTACTCCCAGATGCCCGCCTCGTTGGGCCACCGAATTCTGACATGCAATATGAGGCCACTGCCAGGGGTGTCGGCTTTGTCGCCGAAGGGTTCGCGGATCGCGCCTATCAGGCCGATGGGCAGTTGCGAGATCGCAGCGAGCCTGGCGCCATGATCCATGACCATAGTGCTCAGGCCAGGCAAGCCGTATCGATCGCTACAGAAGGCCAGGTACAAACCTATGACGGCAAGACCATCTCGCTTCCTGCAAAAACGATTTGTGTGCACGGCGACACCCCCGACGCGTTTGCGGCGGCAGGCGCTGTTCGGGCGCACCTGGAAAAACTGGGCGTAAGACTGTGCGCTCCATACTGACCCCCAAACGCATCGCGGATGATCTCTTAGAAATCACCGTCGAGTCACCCGCAATCGCTCAGGCGCTCGCCGGTGCGATCCGCGACATGGATCTGGCCGAAGATGTGGTGGCAGGTCTGAGCAGCGTTTGCATTCGCGTTCATCCAAGCCATGCCAGCGACGTTGAAAAACACCTGGCTGAATATTCTGGCGAGGCACTTTCGGCGCCAGAGAGTCGCGATCTGATTGAGGTACATATACGCTATGGCGGGGAAAATGGGCCGGATCTCGATCTCATTTGTACATCCCTTTCGCTCACCAGCGATGCCTTTATTGAGATGCATACAAGCCGCGAGCACAGAGTTGAAATGATTGGCTTTACACCCGGCTTTGCGTATATTTCCGGGCTTCCTGATAGCGTCAAAATTCCGCGGTTGAGCCAACCTCGCCCTCGTGTTGCAGCCGGTTCAGTTGGCATCAGCGCAGACTTTACGGGCCTTTATGCGCTGGCCGGGCCGGGAGGCTGGCCGCTCATTGGCCGTACAGAAGATCAGCTGTTTGACGCCAGTAGCGACAAACCCTTTCGGCTGAGCCCCGGCCACCGCGTCATATTCAAGGCGGTCTGAATGCTGCGCATCATCCGCCCCGGATTGCAGTCGACATTGCAGGGCGCGCCGCGCATCGGCACGAGACAATTCGGAATCCCCTATTCCGGCCCAGCCGACTCGGTCTCGATGGCGCTGGCCAATCGCCTGGTTGGCAACCGTCAAAACGAGACATGCCTCGAAATCACCTATGGCCATTTTGCCGCGTCCATCGAAAATGACTGCGCGCTCGCAATTACTGGTGCGGTGGGCGAAATCACTGTCAGCGGACAATCCATGGCGGCGCACCAGACACTTCACCTTCGGCGCGGTGATACACTTGAAATCTCGCCGCCTCAGTATGGTGCCAGGGCCTATCTCGCAATCCGATCTGGTTTCCAGGCGAGTTTTGAGTTTGGCTCAACGTCCACTTATCTGCCTGCTGGTTTTGGCGGACATGACGGCAGAGCTCTGATCGCTGAAGACATTTTGGCGCCGTGCGGCGAGACCCGATTTGATGCTGAATTGCAAACCCCGCAATCGGTTCGTCCGACCTTCACGGGCAGCTTTGCACTGAGAGCCTGCACCTCGGCGGAGGCACGTTTGCTCGCACCGCAATCTCTGAATTCCTTGT
>CAYGUD010000322.1:1227-3325 GCA_964352865.1 uncultured Hyphomonas sp. | reverse complement strand
TGCGTAATATCGCGATCATTGCCCACGTTGACCACGGCAAGACGACTCTCGTCGACTGCCTGCTCAAACAGTCCGGAACGTTCAGAGAGAATGAAGCCACGTCCGAGCGGATGATGGATTCAAATGATCTCGAGCGAGAGCGCGGCATCACTATTCTCGCGAAGACGACCAGCGTGGTCTGGGGCGATACGCGGATCAATATCGTTGATACGCCCGGACACGCCGACTTTGGCGGCGAAGTCGAGCGCATCCTGTCTATGGTGGATGGCGCGATTGTGCTCGTCGATGCCGCAGAAGGCCCGATGCCGCAAACCAAATTCGTGGTTTCGAAAGCTCTGAAAATCGGCCTTCGCCCCATCGTCGCGGTCAACAAGATCGACAAGCCTGAGCGCCGCCCGGACGAAGTTATTGACGAAGTCTTTGACCTGTTCGACGCCCTCGGCGCCGATGATGAACAGCTCGATTTCCCGATTCTCTATGGGTCAGCCAAGAATGGCTGGATGTCGACACAATATGAAGAAGAGCGCACGGATATGGACGAGCTGTTCGATCTGGTCGTCAAACACGTGCCGGAACCGAAAGTCGAAGAAGGCCCGTTCCGGATGCTGGCGACAACAATTGGCGCCGATAACTTCCTCGGCCGGATTCTGACCGGACGCGTCAGCTCCGGTACCGTCAAGCCAAACCAGACCGTCAAGGTTCTGTCGCGCGATGGGTCATTAGTGGAATCTGGCCGGGTCTCTAAAGTCCTGGCTTTCCGCGGCTTGCAGCGCGAAACCATCGACGTCGGCGAAGCTGGCGACATTGTTTCGATCTCTGGTCTGCAAAAAGCCAACGTCGCCGACACATTCGTTGACCCGAGCGTGACAGAGCCAATTGAAGCTCAACCGATTGACCCGCCAACCCTGTCCATGACGTTCCGCGTCAATGATAGCCCGTTGGCCGGTACGGAAGGCGATAAAGTGACCTCTCGTGTGATCTGGGCGCGTCTTGAAAAAGAAGCCGAAGGCAATGTTGCCTTGAAAGTTGAGCGCTCAACAGACGCTGAATCATTCGTCGTATCTGGCCGTGGTGAGCTGCAATTGGCTGTGCTGATCGAAACCATGCGCCGTGAAGGCTATGAGCTCGGTGTTTCGCGCCCTCAAGTGCTCTATAAGGAAGGCGAGGGCGGCAAACGCCTCGAGCCTATCGAAGAAGTTGTCATCGATGTTGATGACGAGTTTTCCGGCGCTGTCGTCCAGAAATTGTCAGAGCGCAAAGCCGACATGGTCGAGATGAAACAGTCCGGTATTGGTCGCACCCGAATGGTGTTCCACGCCCCCACCCGCGGCCTGATCGGCTATCAGGGCGAACTGATGACCGACACGCGCGGCACCGCGATCATGAACCGGATTTTCTTGGAGTATGCTGAATATAAAGGCAAAATTCAGGGTCGCCGCACCGGAACGCTGATCGCCATGGACAAAGGGGAAGCCGTCGCGTTCGCGCTCTGGAATCTCGAAGATCGCGGCCCGATGATGATTCACCCAGGCGCCAAAGTCTATCAAGGCATGATCATTGGCGAGCATACGCGCGACAATGATCTCGAAGTGAATGTGCTGAAAGGCAAAAAGCTGTCCAATGTGCGTGCTTCCGGCACCGACGAGGCTGTCCGCCTGACACCGCCGCTACAAATGACGCTGGAACGGTCTTTGGCGTACATTGCCGATGATGAACTGGTCGAAGTGACCCCGGAAAGCATCCGCTTGCGCAAGGTTCACCTTGATCCACATGAGCGTAAACGCGCCGCGAAGTCGGCGAACGCTTAAGGTCGGTTAGCGGTTCTTAGAGACTGAGAGTTTTGGCGTCAGCTGTTTCCGAATCTCGGATACGGCCCTCCAAAATACTGCGCAAAGTCTCCGGAGAAACGTATGGAACAAACAGGTCGCCTGCAGGAGCAAACACGATTGGTAGCCCTAAACGGTCAGCTTCTTTGGTGATCTCGCGTTTCCAGTTGCGCGTTGTTTCAGCACCCGAGAGAATAACCGCATTGGATGCTCGAGTGACGCTGGGCTGCCAGTGCACATCTTCAATCAGCGCCGTTTGCAACTCATAGTAC
>CAYGUD010000322.1:0-1217 GCA_964352865.1 uncultured Hyphomonas sp. | reverse complement strand
GTACATGGTTTCCGGACTGATCCGTTGAAGATACAATCCCGCTTGCTCGAAGTCTTTCAGATTTTTCGCAACATATGCCACATCGCCCGGGCTTTTCTGAGCGAACTGCTTGTAAAACCAAATCGGGTCACGACGTAAAACAGCTCGCAATCCACTCATCGCGATTTTCAAACCGCTTTTTGACAAAAGCGTTTGCCGGATCATCCGCCTCAGCCACGCCGGTCGTATCACATCCCAAATGGCAGGATGAAACAATGGGTTAGCGTAGATTGAAAGCGCTATTTCAGGGCATATTTGCGCCAACCGAAAACAAATTGAGTTTGATGTGCCCAGCCCCATCAAAACAAAATCTTTCAGTCCCATCGAATCGACCAGCAATCTCAAAAGCACCGTTTCAGCGCCGACGGGAGCTAGGTTTTTGACTTCTCGGCTGTCGAGCAAGATCGACGGCAAATCAGCTGTTCTTCCGAAACCAGGGCGACGAATACAGATAACTTGATATCCGGCCTCCCACATTTGCTCGCAGAATTCGCACGAAGGCGGCATAGGCAGATCAATTGAGCTGACGATAACCAGCGGCCTCAGAGAACCAAGAACTTGTCGGTAAATCATCACCTCAATTTCGATTGACGTGTTACCAATTGAAACAAGTTTCAGCGCGCGTGGATCGGCATTGCCGTTAAGGTCTGTCATATTATCGTTCTGCTGAGAGACGGTCATCAGACACTATTCTATGCTTGGCGTTTGTAAAAATACAAATGGCGAGATCGATAATTACACAATCATTCAGGGAGCAATCTACGAAGGACCTCAATCGTCCGTTCGAGTTCGTCGGAAAAATCGCTGCGTTGGAAATCGCTATTCTCAGCCATCTCGCGCGCGACGCTTTCCACAATCGCTAGCAAGCTCGAGATTGTGTTGAGGTCCGCTTCGTCGTCAGACTGCCTGTCACGTCTACCGTCTTCGCCTGAATGCAATTATCTCTCTCCCTGCAACAAACATTACACAAAGCGGAAATCTTGGAAATGCTGCCTTAGGGAAAACCAATACCCAGAAGATACAAGGAGGACGAGTGATCGTAAGCCAAAATCGACGTATTAAGTGCAGATGGAAGTAGGTGTCTGGCTTTTAAAAAAGCCCGCGACCAAAGTCGCGGGCTCTGAGACGTCTACTCTTCTGCATCATCCTCATTCGCGGGATCATATTTGGCGAACCAG
>CAYGUD010000321.1:0-3336 GCA_964352865.1 uncultured Hyphomonas sp. | reverse complement strand
TGCCCGCCGCCTGCGCCCCTTCTGATGGCCGGGCCCCCTGCACGGTGCGATCCGGAGCGACGACCAGATAAGTGGGTGTCCAGCGGATGCGCAGCTCCGTCCGAAGCGAAGCATCTTCGTCTATTACGGTCGGAAATTCCCAACCCTTCTCGTCGAACCAGGCTGCAACGGAGTCATAGCCGCGCAAGGCTTTGTCGGCATGTTCGGCATTCGGCGGTGTGTGCACAGACATGAAATCGACATCCGGGTCTTGTGCCAATGCCGTCGACAAAGCCGCGGCGTAGGGTGCGTCATTGCGACTATCATGGCACCAGATGCCCCAGACCTCTATGACAGTCCAACGCCCTTCCAGGTCCAGTGATGAGAAGTCACCGCCATCTGACAGTTTACCGGAAAAGATCGGTAGAGCTTCGCCAAGGCCTTCATATGTATAGGGTCCACCATAGCTGTCGCGCGGAACATCGCCGCGACTTAAATCGGCCGTATCGGGAGCGACGTCGCCGGGGCGGAAATATCCCGTGGCGTCATCGCCGCTCGCTTTATGGCGATCATGCGCCTGCGCACATGCTGCGAATCCAAGCGCAATCATAAAGACACTGAAAATTCGCAACATGTGGCGGGCCTATTTCTGTTATTTATACACCTGGGATGCGCAGCACCTGGCCAGGATAAATCTTGTCCGGATGCTTGAGCATAGGTGTGTTGGCGTCAAAAATGTCAGGATAACGCATCGCGTCACCATAATATTTCTTGGCGATCTTAGACAGAGAGTCACCGGATTTCACAGTGTGAAACACAGAATCGCCCGCCTTTGCTTTTGATTTCACGGTCAGTCCATCGTCGACTTCTGCAATTCCGCTAATGTTGCCAGCCGCGAGAATGAGTTTCTCGCGAGTCGCAAGGTCGGGCACTTTGCCTTCGAGTTTGACTTGCTTGCCTTCGACAGAAACTCTGAAATCCTTGCCCAGATCATCATCGAGCCCGAGATCCTCAACTTCTTTGCGGATCGCGCGTTCTGCGACTTTGTTACGGTCAGCAATAATCTCTTTGCCTTTGTTCACGGCAAACTTGAATACACCCATTTCTATGGTCTCCCCTTTATGGAATCCGTTAACTACGCGCGAATCGCGCATTCGTGAAGGGGTTTCCGCGACGTCGTTCCACTTTACGTCAACGTTACCCCTAGTCGACCCTTACTCGCTTCAGTAGGGTGCGCTGCAACATAGACCACTTTCGGGAGATATTCGTCATGCGCGAAGCTGTTATCGTATCCACCGCCCGCACGGGCCTCGCCAAAGCGGGCCGCGGCTCGCTCAACAACACCCACGGCATCACAATGGCCGGCCATGCGATCAAGCATGCTCTGGCCCGCGCCGGTGTTGAAGCAGAAGCCGTTGAAGACGTGTTCCTGGGGGCTGCCCAGCCAGAAGGTGCGACCGGCCACAATGTTGCTCGTAATGCTGCGCTGTGGGCGGGTTGCCCGAGCTCAACGTCAGGCGCGACCATCAACCGGTTCTGTTCTTCAGGCCTGCAAGCGATTGCCAATGCCGCGCACACAGTGATCAATGAAGGCGCCCCGGTCGCCATTGGCGGCGGTGTCGAAAGTCTGTCCCTCGTGTCTCGCTCAGGCCACATGAACCTGCACCGCTACACTGAAGATCAGTTGATGGCGAAATGGCCTGCGATCTGGATGGCGATGATTGAAACCGCTGAAATCGTTGCTGACCGTTACGGCGTCAGCCGCGAAGCGCAGGATGAGTATTCTGCTGAATCTCAGCGTCGCACGGCTGAGTTCCAGAAAAAAGGCTATATGGCCGAAGAGATTGTCCCGCTCGAAACCAAAATGATGCTTCAGAATAAAGAAACTGGAGAGATCACCGAGCAAGACGTTGTCTGCGATCGTGACGAGTGTAATCGTCCTGGCACAACTGTTGAAACTCTGGCTGGTTTGAAGCCGGTTTTCTCTGGTGGACAGGTTGTCAAAGAAGGCAAGTTCATCACCGCCGGTAACGCCTCGCAATTGTCTGATGGCGCCGCTGCTGTGGTCGTCATGGAAGCTGAAGAAGCGGCCCGCCGGAACATCAAGCCGCTTGGCCGTTTCATGGGCTTCAATGTTGGCGGTGTTGATCCGGACGAAATGGGCATTGGCCCAATCAAAGCGGTCCCGCGCCTGCTTGAGCGTCACGGTCTGAAAGTCGACGATATCGATCTTTGGGAACTGAACGAAGCTTTCGCCTCACAGTGTCTCTACAGCCGCGACTTCCTCGGCATTGATCCTGAGAAATATAACGTCAATGGCGGCTCGATCTCTATCGGACACCCATTCGGCATGACCGGCGCGCGTTGCACCGGCTCGATCCTGCTCGAAGGCCAGCGTCGCAAAGCTAAATATGGTGTTGTCACAATGTGTATTGGCGGCGGCATGGGCGCAGCAGGTCTGTTCGAATTCCTGCACTAGACCCACGCCAACAGTCATTGATCAGAGGCCCGCACATTATCGTGCGGGCCTTTTTTCTATGCATCACAGATTCTGCGATGGCATCGAGCCGGTCATTATAATGATCATGTCATAACCAAACACGATATCGCGAAGCTGCGCACTGACTGCTGCATCCGAGGTCCGAATCTCGGCGCGCAACGGCCGCAGGTCAAATAGCGTGAATGCTTGCTCTGATGCTTCATCGGTGATGAGGCGCAACCCATTGCTGTACCCGTTTCGAGGTAGGGCGCTGGCATATTCCAGCCGAGTTGGATCGAGTACCGCGATTTGAGCTTCAGGCCCCGGCAGCACCAATAAACTAAAGCTTTTTCGGTTCCTGACCTCCGCCAATTCCGGAACCAGTGTTCCAAGATCGAAAACCCCGTTCGAATTGCGCCCCCTGATCAGATGGGATGCGCCCATTTTGATCAACATTCGAGGGCTGGAGGATTGGTCTTCAGCAATAGAGGCATTCACATACTCGACAAAATTATGCCGAATGAGATTGGCGCGTCGGTAATTCGACTCCCAGTTTTCGCCAGAAACGAAGAGCCGGTTGATCTCCAATGTCTCTTCCAGCGTGTGTAGAATCTGGTCAGCAGTCGCTGGACGATTTGGCCATGCTTCCTTCAACGTTCGCACCAGTGCAGGATCCCCTGAAAAGCTGAAAACGTACTGAGGATTTCGCGTTTCCTCATATTCTTGCCAAGCCGTATCTACGGCAGACTTAAAAGCGTCCAGCGCAACATGCGCCTGAATTGGCTTCGGCATCAGCTCGAGCGCAGCGATCATTTGACGGTCGCCGATGACTTCGTAGTCCAGTCCTCGGAACACCCGGTCCTCGTCTGGGAGAATGG
>CAYGUD010000320.1:0-3354 GCA_964352865.1 uncultured Hyphomonas sp. | reverse complement strand
GTGGATCACAGTACTTTTCGGTTTCTGGCAAGTAAGGTAGCGAAACCAGACAGGAGACAAAAATGTCATTCAAAGCGGACGCCGAAAAGATCAAACGCTGGCGCGAAGAGCGTCGATGGTCGCAAGAACATCTCGCTGAGCTTTCAGGCCTGGGCCTGCGCACGATACAACGAATTGAAACAGGTCAATCTGCCTCCCATGAATCGCTGATGGCGTTAGCCGCGGCCTACAATGTCGACGTTATGGCTCTATCCATCGATCAGGAAACTGAGGCAGCGAAAATAGTCGAGCGCCAAAACGGCAAAGCCCGCGGCGCGCTTCGTTTCTCATTTCTAATTCACTTTGTGAGCTACATTTTGGGTGTGGTGATTTTCCTTGGTATCAATATCGGAACAGGCAGCAATGTGATGCTCTGGGCTTTGATCTGGTGGACAGTAGGGATTGTCGGTCATGCCGTGCCGGTCGTGATCGTTGAAGTGACAACTCGATACTCGGAGCTCTTCGACCTGAAACGCTAGGCACCGGCCCTTATTCGTCGCGTTTGACGGCCTGCCACAGAGCTTCTTGCTGGTCGAGTGAGAGCCCGGCGAACCCTTCTTCCCCGCCCTGAGCGCGAGATTCCATGCTGCGGAACCGGCGCTCGAATTTTGCATTTGCTTTGCGCAAAGCGACTTCAGGGTCGACTTTGAGGCGGCGCGCGAGGTTTGCAGCGACAAACAGTAAATCGCCGAGCTCTTCCTCTATATGGTCTGCGTCTTGTTCGGCCATAGCCTCGCGAACTTCCCCGATTTCTTCATCGAGCTTTTCCAGAATGTCTTCGGGTTCAGTCCAGTCAAAGCCGGTGCGAGCTGCTCGCTTTTGTAATTTCTCTGCTCTCAGCAGGGCAGGGAGTGCCCGTGCGACGCCGGCAAGGGCGCTCGGGTCAGCATCGCGCTTCTCCGCACGTTCGGACGCTTTGATTTCCTCCCACGCACGGGTTTGTTCTACGGAGCTTCGCTGCGTATCGTCGCCGAACACATGGGGGTGCCGGCGGATCATTTTCTCGCAGATGGCGTGCGTGACGTCACCAATCTCAAAGTGATCTTCGTCGCTCGCGATTTGTGCATGAAATACGACTTGCAGGAGCAGATCGCCCAATTCATCGCTTAGATCTTTCATATCGCCGCGCTCAATCGCGTCGCTGACTTCATAGGCTTCTTCAATCGTGTAGGGCGCGATTGTCTCAAAGCTCTGTTCCAGATCCCAGGAACACCCGGTTTCAGGCGTCCTGAGTCGGCGCATGATCTCTAGCAGGTCCGCAAAATCATAAGGCGGCAGAAGAGGGGATTTAGACATAACAAACTTCCGATCCAAAACGCTCGCCTGCGCCTATACGCTATCACGAGGATCGCCAATGGTTTGCCGCAAAAAGTTGAAACGCCGCGACACTCAGGGACTGATGTTTTCGAGAACAGGACGACCTGGCAGGTTGTTTATCCGGCTGGCTGGGAAAGCCTGACTCGAGAGCGATTGACAAGCTTGGCTGCTCAGATGAGATCGCAAAGACAAGTCTGTCCGGAGAATCATTTTGAGCGAAGTTGTATGCGTCGCCCCCACTGGCTGCCTACTGGGAGAGGGTCCGCTCTGGAGCCCTTCAGAAGGATTTTTGTGGTGGGTCGATATTAAACGCGCCAAACTGCACCGGCATAATCCCCTTACCGGAAATACAAGGCGATATGACTTGCCATTGCATGCAAGCGCGATGGCGCTGGCGGATGGCGGCCTGATCATGATAGGTGATCAGGAAGTCGGTCGATATGATACCGCGACAGAAGACTATGAGCGCGTGGCGACGCTCAATGAACCGGATGGATTTCGCTGCAATGATGGCGGTATGGCGCCGGATGGAAGTTTCTGGTTCGGCACCATGGATGACACTGAGACCCTCGCGGAGGGCCAGTATTACCGTCTGCGTTCAGATATGAATGTGGATCGCATCGGATTGCCAGAAGTGCTCGTCACCAACACGATGCAATTCTCGCCAGATGGCCGCGTGTTTTACACGAGCGATAGTGCTGAGCAGGCCATCCTGGCATTTGATCATGATGTCAGCTCAGGCGCGCTGTCGAATCGCCGGGTGTTTGCTTCGACGTTTGACGCGGGATGTTATCCCGATGGCTCCGCGGTCGACCGGGACGGGTATTTGTGGAACGCGCAATGGGCTGGCTCCCGGATTGTCAGATATGCCCCGGATGGGACGATCGACCGGATTGTCAAAATGCCCGTGTCACGCCCGACGAGTTGCGCCTTTGGCGGTTCGGATTTGCAAATATTGTATATCACAACTGCACGTATTGGCCTGAGCGACGCGGCTTTGGACCGACAACCCATGGCCGGGAGCTTGTTTGCACTAGAGGTCGAAACGCCTGGATTACCAGTCCCGGAATTTGGCCAATCCCGCAGCCAGTAACTTGTGTTTTGGACGGTTTGCACCCAAGTGACTTCACAAGCGCATAAATGCGCAGTATGGAGCCGGATTACCCCAAAAGTCAGGAACGTTAGAGAATGGCCGACACGGACAAAAAGAAGAGCGTTGGTCCAATTACCTTCGCTCGTCAGGTAGAAGCAGAAGGTCGCAAAGTGACCTGGACGTCTACGCCTGAAACGATTCAAGCCACCATTATGGTGGTGGTGATGTCGATCATTGTTGCGTTGTTCTTGTTCATGTCGGACCAGCTTATCGCTTGGGTTATTCGTCTGCTCACGGGTCTTGGTAGTTAGACCTCACAATAAGGAGTGCTTCGCCCATGGCTGAGGCAAAATGGTATATCGTCCACGCTTATTCGAATTTCGAAAAGAAAGTGGCACAAGCGATTCGCGACCAGGCTTCGATGAAGGGCCTGGAGGACATGATTGAAGACCTCGAAGTGCCAACTGAAGAGGTCGTCGAAGTTGTCCGCGGCAAAAAGAAAACCATCGAAAGGCGTTACTTTCCCGGCTATGTGCTGATGAAGGCGCGCCTCAGCGATGCGGTCTATCACTTGGTCAAGGACACACCGAAAGTCACAGGCTTCCTCGGCGCTGATGGCGGCAAGAAGCCTTTGCCGGTGCCGCAACGCGAAATTGATCGTATTCTCGGGACATCCGACGAGCCGATTGAGGAACGTCCAAAGCCAACGATCGTCTACGAAATTGGCCAGGAAGTGCGCGTCAACGAAGGCGCATTCCAGGGCTTCGAAGGAACCGTCGAGGAGTTCGATCCGGAATCTGGTCGAATGAAAGTGAATGTCTCCATCTTCGGACGCGCGACGCCCGTCGATCTGGATTTCACGCAAGTCGACAAAATCGCGTAAACGGCGACACTTTTCAAAATTT
>CAYGUD010000319.1:0-3370 GCA_964352865.1 uncultured Hyphomonas sp. | reverse complement strand
TTGAACCGGAACGCTGCTGTCCGGCTGAGCCAATTGAGGATCGCCATATTCAAGACCTAGATCGGGTTCATCGACGGGCGTTTCTGACCCAGTGGGCAAAGAGTCCAATTGCGCAAATCCAAGTGTCTCCTGATATCCTGGCAAGCGGGGGTTCAATTCGGGCGCATCGCTGGGCGATTCTTCGAACAATGCGACGCGCACCAATGGGCTCGCGGCATCCGGCGTGCCCAGAAGGTGCATCGCAGACGCCCCAGACCCGAGCACAACTGTCAGGGCAAAAGCCCCTAGAAAACTATGCACGACCCCGCTTCGAAACGGAGAGGGATCACGCGCCAGGCGAGCAGACATTGAAGCTCCTGAGAACACTTAAGTACGACAAAGCTCATGTTGCGGTCCAAATGGTTAAGAACCAGCAAATAGGAATTAACCTTTGAGGTGATTTGTCGCTTTAAGCGTGCCTGAAATCATTACTTTTCTGATAGGCAGCTGCGACGCGCTGGCTCAGGCCTAGCCTTCACGCGTTTCTGTGCTCGCCAGAACGCCACCTGATTTCAGAAAATCAATTGCCTTTTCAAGCTGATAGTCGCCTTCATAGCCTTCTGGCGGCATGTCATTCGGAATGTGCGGCAAATTGCGAGCTGCACCGTCCTCATTGTCCAGCGCGTTGGGTAAATCAGCTTCAGAATAGCGCTGAATTCGAGCCAGGTCTTCTTCGCTGACGCGCCGATTGGCGACTTCGATGTCAGGCTCAATGCCGGTTGACTGAATCGAACGACCAGACGGGGTGTAATAGCGCGCGGTGGTCAACCGAATGGCACCGCGTTCAGCTCCAAGCGGCATCACCGTTTGCACGGAGCCTTTGCCGAAACTGGTCATTCCCAGCACAGTCGCACGGTCGCGATCTTGCAGCGCCCCGGCAACGATTTCGGATGCCGACGCTGAACCATTATTGATCAGGACAACAATCGGCACATTCTTGAACACTTCACCGCGTTCAGCGTTTGAACGCATGACATCACCGGGACGTCGGCCAATCGTCGAAACAACTTCGCCGCCAGACAGGAATTGGTCACTTACCGAGACAGCTTCATCCAGCAATCCGCCGCCATTATTGCGCAAATCAAGAATCAGACCCGCCGGACGACGGCCAATCTCTTCGCGTATCTGATCAAAAGCTTCAATCAGTTTGGTGGTGGTTTTCTTATTATTGAAGGTTGCAATGCGGATATAGGCGATATTATCGCCTTTGTTTTCGAACTCGACATATTTCGGCTCGATGACTTCCCGCGTCAGCGTCACGTCAAACGGATCCTGGCCATCACGGTACACGGTCACAGTCAGATCGGTTCCAGCCGCGCCGCGCATATCGCGCACGGCGTCATCCAGGCTGAGGCCGACAATCGCTTTGTCATTGATGTGGGTCAGCAAGTCGCCAGGCTCCAGGCCGGCTCGGCTGGCCGGCGTATCATCCATCGGGGTCACAACTTTCACGAAGCCGTCTTCCATGGTCACTTCGATGCCAAGCCCGCCATATTCACCAGATGTGGTGACTTGCAGCGCTTCAAATTGCTCTGGCGACATGTATCCTGAATGCGGGTCGAGCGAGCCAAGCATACCGTCAATCGCGGCTTCGAGCGCTGCAACTTCGTCAATCTCTTCGACATAGTCGGCTTTGGCCCGGGCCATGACCTCAGTGAACAATGAGAGCTGTTCAAAAGCAGCTTCGTGACGCGGCGAGGTATATTCCGCATCCGGCCACGCCACAGCTGACACGCCGACGGCCGTGGCACCTAAAACAACCCCCAGCGCAGCGCCTGTCAGCATAGCTCTCATATTCATCTCCTCGTTGCGGCCCTAGCCGCGTTTCATCCAATTGGCGGGATCCATCGGCTTTCCGCCTCTACGAACTTCCATATAGAGTTCCGGCTCACCGCTGGCCCGTTCCGCCATTTTCGCCACGGGCTCGCCCTGTTGCACAGATTGGCCCACAGAGACGTAGCTCGACGACATTCCCCACAAAAGAACATGGTAACCATCACTTGTCGAGAGGATCAGCAGCTGTCCATAGCTTCGAAATGGCCCAGAAAACTCTACCGTGCCACTAATCGGCGCGGAGACTTGCGCACCGCTGCGGGTGGCAAAGCCGACACTTTCAGATTTCGCGCCGCCTGGCATGCTATCGCCCCAGGCGCGGACCATGCGGCCTGTCGCAGGCACAGCAAGAACACCAAGCGGTTGTGAAACTGTCGGCCGCGGCAGGGCCGGACGACGGGCCGTTCGGGTCGGCGGTTTATCAGCAAATGTGAGGCGCGGTTTCAGGCGCGGCGCAGCAGGCGCAGCAGCTTCCAGGGCCGCGATAAGCTCACGGATTGAACTTGCTTTTTCTCCAAGTTTTTCAGCACGTTGGCGGAGAGAGGCGGCATCAGCATTGACGTCTTCAAACGCCGATCGCTTGGCCGCTGTCATCTGAGTGATTTCTGCTTGCTTGAGCGCCAATGCCGCATCCGCCGCAGCCAGCACTTTTTGCTCTCGCAAGACTTGCCGCTCGAGCCGGCGCAGTTTGGTAATTTCACTCGCCAACGTGGAGGTCTTGTCTTTCACTTGCGGCGCAACTTCGCCCATCAAAATTGCTGCCCGGATCGCCTGATTGGCGTTTTGCGGCTGGGTCAGCAAAGCTGGCGGGCGGTGGCGCCCAGAGACAGCGAGTGACGCCATCAAATCTTCGAGAGCATCTTCGCCTTGCACCAAATCCGTGCGCGCTGTGCCGAGGCGGGTCCGCAAGGAGACGAGTTTCAGTTCTGCTGACGTTGCCTGCTCTTCCCGGCGCTGGGTTTCCATCGCCGCCGAAATCAGGTCTCGTTCAAGCGTTTCGAGATCATTCGCGACCAGACTACCGGCTTGTTCAAGCGCTGCCAGTTGCTTTAACGCGTCTTCGCGTTCCGCTTCCAACGCCTCCAATTCTGCGCGCGAAACATCGCCCTCAGCCACAGCAGGCAGCGTCGCCGCGCCAATGGCCAGACAGGCAAAAAGTCCCGAGACAGCAGAAAGAGTTCTGAATCGCATCGCGAAACTATGACATGATCCGTGTGATCAGGACATTAATGAAACGACCGAAGCTTCGAGTTTTCGACTTAACCTCTAGTTTGTGCCGTCTTTTGCTGCGATTTGATCCGCAAGGTCGACGATCACTTTGGCCTGTTTCCAGGTCGCGTCATCCTGCATTTTGCCATCCAGCATGGCGACACCGGCGCCGTCAGGAATGGCTTCGAGCACCCGGCGGGCAAAAGCGACTTCATCCGGATCCGGGCTAAACACTTTCTTGGCAACCGCGATCTGGCTCGGGTGCAGGGTCCAGGTGCCCTCGCAGCCC
>CAYGUD010000318.1:0-3379 GCA_964352865.1 uncultured Hyphomonas sp. | reverse complement strand
CTATTCGCCGCTATCCCAGCCTTTGGGTTGGCCTATGCGTTGGCCACGAACAATCTGTCCTATCCACTGATGATTGCCTATGGATTGGCGCTTGGAACCGTCGGCGCCTTCATGATGCCAGCCCGCGACTCGATTTTGAACGAAGTTGTTGAACGCCGCGGCCGCGTCGGCTCCGGAGTCACCCTGCAACAAGGCGTGGCTTTCGCGACGCTGGCGCAATTTGCAGCTCAAATCACCGGCCTGGTGCTCGGCGGCTATGCCGACAAAATGACAAAAATGCCCGATTGGCTGGGCGGGTTTGGCGTCGGACCAATCGACAGCTGGTTCCTGATGGCGCTGCAAGGCGCTGTGGTCGCCACCGGGGCGCTTCTTGCCTTCATGTTGGCCAGAGGGCGTAAAGTGAAGACCGGCCGTTCGGGCTTTGGGGCCGCATTTGGAGACATTGGTGAAGGCTTCAAAGTCGTGGCGGCTGATCCAAAGCTGTGGGCGATGACCGTTTTGATGTTTGGTGTCGGGATCTTTGTTATTGGGGCCTTCCTGGTTGTCCTGCCCATCATCAACCGCGATGTCTATGGCCTTTCTGGCGACGGCATCCGCGACATGTTCGTGACGTTCTGGCTCGGCGCTTTTGTATCATCGGTAGCGCTATCGCTGTTCAAGAACATCAAACGTCAGGGCCGTTTACTTTTGGTCGCGCAGCTGCTCGGATCACTGGCCATATTGCCAATGATGACCCGTATTCCGCATGAAGCGTTCCTGGCCATCGTTTTCGCCTGGGGGCTTTCAGCTGGCGTCTCGATTGCGATGAGCCGCTCGATTGTCCAGGACGCTGCGCCTAAAGATCAATTGGCGCGCGTGCTCTCTATCTATCAGCTCGGCTTCATGGCCGGTGCGCCGTTTGGCGCCGCAATCATGGGCTGGTTGGTCGACGCGTTCGGGCCGTACAAGATCGCTATTGTGCCAGCGGCAGGCATGACAATCCTGATTATGTGGATGGTCATCCGAACGCCGATCTGGAACTTGAAGAATGGCGAATTCAAAAAGAAATCATAAATCCGTCATGGAGCGTGAAGCATGAAACGATTTGGAATCGGGCTCGGCATTATTGCGTTGATCGGCGCGCTGTTCTGGTGGTTTATTGGGTCAGACTGGCGACGTTTGGCGCTCAGCCTTCCGACAAATGCCGACGTCTTGTTCTGGACCCAGGGACAACGCGATGCCGGGTTCCGGATGATGGACCAAGTGACAATTCTGGTGAAGAATCGCGAGATCGCAGCCACTGACACGTTGCGCCCACTCGCAAACGGCCCTGCCCTGGATCTTGGCATGGATGTCGACGCTTACATGACAGAGCAACGCCATGCTGGCCTGGTGATCGTCCACAATGGCGCCATCCGCATGGAAAAATATGGTCTCGACTTCAAGGATGACGGGCGTTGGACGAGCTTTTCAGTCGCCAAATCATTGACCTCCACTCTGGTCGGCATCGCGCTCCAGGACGGCGATATTGAAAGCCTCGATGATCCAGTCTCAAAATACATTAGCGGGCTCGAAAACTCGGCCTATGACGACGTCACCATCGAACAGCTTTTAACAATGTCCTCAGGCGTTGCCTGGAATGAGAGCTATACCGATCCGAATTCCGATGTCGCATTGTTCAACACGCATGTTGCTGAAGACGGTGGCTCCAATCTGGTCAGCTATATGAGCAAATTACCGCGCGCCCATCCGGCGGGCGAGGTCTGGAACTATTCCACAGGCGAGACAAATCTCATCGGTATTCTGGTTAGCGAAGCGACGGGCAAGACACTGGCCGAATATCTCTCAGAGAAAATCTGGGGGCCGTATGGTATGGAGCATGATGCGACCTGGCTGCTAAACGAAGACGGCACCGAAATTAGTGGTTGCTGTATCCAGGCTACAACGCGCGACTTCGCTCGCTTCGGCCAGTTCATACTGGACGGCGCGCAAGTGAACGGGCGTCAGATTGTGCCCGAAGGCTGGATCGAAGCCGCCACGCAAAAACGTATCGACATTGGCGATCCCGGCCACGGCTATGGCTTCCAATGGTGGACCTATGACAATGGCGCGTATGCGGCAGACGGGATTTTCGGCCAGGGCATTTTCATCGATCCTCAGCATAACCTGGTGATCGCCACGAATAGCAGCTGGACAACCGCGCTCGGCGATGTCGACCGCGAGCACGCCAATCGCGAAGCCTTCTACCGCACCGTCGTCAACGCGATCGACGCGGAGGCAGCACAATAGATCTACGCTTTGGCGCATAAGACCTATCGGCTCTAAGTCTGTTCTGCGGGCTTCATCCCGCGCTATCTGTTTTGCAACAGAGGAGCAGGCAATGAAGAATTTCGGCGAAATCGCCTTCACCAAACACGTCAAAGCAGTACAGGACGCTCAAGGTTCTCGCGAAATATATGAAGGCATGACCGCGCGCGCCGCACCTGATGGTTTTGGCGAGCGAGAAGCCGCTTTCATTTCGATGCGCGACAGCTTTTACATGGCCACTGTGTCCGAAGATGGCTGGCCCTATATCCAGCATCGCGGCGGGCCACGCGGCTTCCTGAAAGTGCTATCACCCACACAGCTGGGGTTCGCTGACTATCGCGGAAATCGCCAATATGTATCGGTTGGCAACCTGCAAACCGAAAAGCGGGTCTCCCTGTTCCTGATGGACTATCCTAACCGGGCGCGGCTGAAACTGCTTGGTAAGGCCCGTGTACAAGCGGCAGAAAAAGCCCCTGGCCTCGCAGCGCGACTTGCCATTGACGGGCAAGGCACAGTCGAACGCCTTTTTACACTCGACATAGACGCGTTCGATTGGAACTGCCCACAATTCATCACGCCGCGTTTCACGGAAGAGGAATTAGCCGCGAGCCTCTCTCCAATGGTTGAGGAGCTTCAAACGCTGCGCCAGGAGAACGCCTTTCTCAAACAGGAACTGGGGCGATAAAACGTTGTGCAGCATCCCGCAAAAAATCTCTTATCGAAGTGTTGACGCGACGCGTTCGGGAACCTACTTCCAGCCCATCGTTAGCAGACGAGGGGTGTGAGTGCTAAAACTCGCATCGAGCTGACGAAACATACATTTTGAACTGACGAACAAGAGGTTTACTCATGAAGTTCCGTCCACTTGGCGACCGTGTCCTGGTCCGCCGCGTTGAAGAAGCCACCAAAACTGCTGGTGGCATTATCATTCCTGACTCAGCAACCGAAAAGCCACAGGAAGGCGAAGTCCTTGCTGTTGGAAACGGCGCAATTGGCGACGACAATGAGCGCGTCGCGCTTGACGTCAAAAAAGGCGACAAAATCCTGTTCGGCAAATGGGGTGGCACCGAAGTTAAAATCGACGGTGAAGACC
>CAYGUD010000317.1:2902-3386 GCA_964352865.1 uncultured Hyphomonas sp. | reverse complement strand
GACCAAAGCGACCTTTTGCATCGTTTGAGAAAGCGTAAGGCTCGGTCGGCATGCCGAACGGGTTAGTGTTCATTTCGCCATCATCATTGAGATCGTGGTAAAGACGAACCGCGTATTCACCGGGCTCAAGGCCTTCGAAAGTCGCCGTTACGCTAGTGCCTTCGACTTTGAGATTGGCGCCGTTCACAGCGCCGTCGCCATTATAAGTTGCTTCGTCAAACAGGCCGAGCATGATCGTTCCTTTTGCATCAGCGATCCCTTCTACAGTCACAGTCAAATCCGACGCACTGGCCAGAGGGGCAGCAACAACACTGGCAGCGATAAGGGAGATGAGAGAAGTGGTGCGGGTCATAATGAGTCTCCTGAAACAATGAAGCGAGGCAGGTTTTCCTGCTGCGAAAACAGAAATGACAGACCTTGGCTGCACGATCATCTCGAACTACGTCTGGGGACTGGAATCCTTCGCGAAATGCCGCCATTGTCA
>CAYGUD010000317.1:0-2892 GCA_964352865.1 uncultured Hyphomonas sp. | reverse complement strand
GAATGAAGGGGCTTTGCAGTTTGCGTATCGCGAATGAAATATTGAAGTTCTGCGCAATTGTGCTCGGGCTTGGGCTGATCTTCGCCTGGCTCGGCGTGTACAATACCGGGCGCCTGCCTTTCTATAAGAGTTTCGTGTTCTGGAGCTCAACTATGGCGGTTGGACTGGGAACGTCGCTTCTGGTTTCACCTTATGTCTGGGGCCCGCGGTTTGAGAATATGGCGGCGATTTTCAAAATCGGGATTGCCGCCGCACTAATTTCTGTGCCCGTCACTTTGGTCCTGATGATATTCTTCAATAGCGCGCCATGGCAGCTGATCTATCTTCTGATGCAATATGCCTATGTCCTGGTGATCTCGCTGATCGTCACATCGGCGGCTTACTTGCTGGATCTGCTGCAAGACAAAGACGCTGGGGACAACGATGACCGCGACCCGATTGCCGGGTTTCTGGAACGCCTGCCCGTCAAGTTTCGCACCGCTGAGCTATATGCGATTTCCTCTGAAGATCATTATCTACGGGTGCATACCAGCCTTGGCGAAGAACTGATCCTGATGCGCCTCGCCGATGCGGTTCGGGAGCTCTCGAAAGTTGACGGCCTGCAAGTCCATCGCTCCTGGTGGGTGGCAAAAACCGGTGTGACAGATGAGAAAAAAGCTGACGGGCGCAGCTTTTTGATCCTGCCAACCGGTACTGAAGTCCCGGTTTCGCGCAGCTATCGCACGAAGGCCAAAGATGTCGGGCTTATTCGTTAACCACTAAAAAGCCTTATTCGAAACACGCATAGCCCCTATTCTGTATCAACAGTGTTCATCAGGGACGCAGGTCCCCATCTGGTCGTTAACGAAACATAACGGCGAGATCGCCAGATCGATGAAAGCAAGACCATGAACACCAATCACATCTTCTCCCGCAGCCTGACAGTGATCTTTACAGGTGCCACTGCCGTCACGCTTTTCCTCGTTGCCTTCGCGCCGAGCGCTCCCTTGTTTGCAGGCTAAAACGACCCGGAAGCTGATGGAAAAGCTGTCTTTCCAATCCAGCGCAGGGTGACCCAACCGCCGAATATTGATAGGCGCCAATCAGATTGGCCAATGGAGTCGCGCGTGCGCCGGTATTTGATTCTGTTCTCTCTTGTCCTGCTCAGCGCCAGCCTGGCGAGCGCTGAGGATAGCCATCCGCGCGGCTGGATCGAGCATGCCCGCGTGATGCCTGACAGATTGCTGATGTCGGCCAAGCTCGATAGCGGCGCGCGAACCACCTCGATCCATGCCGAAATCCTGTCGGCTGAAGAGTTGAGAGAGGTCGCCTCGGAACAAAGCTTTGCCGGACAACTGGCCGACACAGAATCCGATGCAAGCGCAATGCTGAGCATCAAAATGATGGATGGTCCAGCACCCGATGACCCGTCCGAGGAGGAAATGGACGCAGTCGAAGATCTGCCAGGGTCCGCCGATAGGCCTGATACGATTACGTTCCGGCTGACCAGTCGGGGGGGCAAGGAGGGGATTTACACAGCTCCGATTGTGCGCTGGGTTTCGATCCGGCGACGCGGCGGCGGCGCCATAACGCGCCCGGTCGTGCTGATGGAATTGTGCATTGCTGGACGACGCGTCAGCGGCGAAGTGAATCTCGCGGACCGATCCGGGTTCAATTATCCGCTTCTGATCGGTCGCAACATGTTGAGCGAGGCTGCGATCAGCGTCGATTCTCGGCAGATTTTCGCCTCGGGCCGCGCCTGCCCAAAGGAGGAATGAGCGCAATCGCAATAGGCATCTGCTGGTTTGCGTCCTATACGCTAGCAACACATCAGAGTGGGGACGACTTATGCAATCCAGAAACACAATATGGTTCGGCGCGGCAATCGCGGCTTTGAGCCTGACAGCCTGCGGCGGTGACAGCACGACTGACGCGTCAAATGCGCAAACCGAATCGAACAGCGCGCCAATCACGCAGACCGATAATTCGACTGCGACACCCGCCACGGCTGGCGCGACAAATATCGCCCTGCCGACAAGCCCGCTGAACCGCGACGCCTTATTTGGCCGGATCTCCGAAACGGTCATTGAGACTGGTCCTTGTCCCTTCCTGTCTGACGAAACGGCGATTGCCACTGCCGATACGAATCGTGAATTGCTGCGCAGAGAAGTCTCCAACCAGGTCTGCCGCTGGTCGATGAATGCGGGATTTTCGATCCGCGCCTCTGTTGCGCCGCTGGCAACGGCGACCGCGCTCAAGGACCGGCCCTACAATATTGATACGCCGCCGGTGTTTAAAGATCAGCCAGGTCCAGGCGACGCGGCGGTCATTCTGTACGACACGGCCTGGGAAACAGAACGGCCGTACGCAATGGGGTTTGAGCAAGACGGCAATCTGATCGAGATTTTCGTCACGGGCATGGAAACGGATCCGACACGCCTGACTAGAACAGCGATGGAGATTGCTGAGAAACTGCCCAACGCGCCGACAATCGAACATCAGTATCGCGAGATCAGACCGGCGCTGGATTTCTGCCAGATCTGGTCCGATGAGAGCCTCGGCGCCGTAATCGGCGAGACGACCGAAGAAGGCCTGCGCAGCGCGCCTTATGGTCAGGCCGGCTGTAAATGGCAGAGTGGCTATGGGGCGACGGCTAAATCCGTGACTTTGGCGCGTTACAAACAAGGTGATACCAATCTCGATAGAATGATTGAACTCGGCGGCGAGACCCGGTCTGGTCTTGGCGACCGGGCAGTTATTCTCACCCGTGCGGGATCAGATGGATATGCCGGCGACTCAACGATTTGGGTCGAGGTCGATGATCAACAATTCAGCGCCATCCTGACCGGTACGATCGCCGATCATCCGCAGATTGCGGAAGACTTGAAGCAGAACCTCTATTCGCGGATGTGA
>CAYGUD010000316.1:0-3400 GCA_964352865.1 uncultured Hyphomonas sp. | reverse complement strand
GGCCTCGACCGCTTCGGCTGGAATAAGCGGCGTATCGCCATACAAGACGACAAGCTCGCCGCTATACCCTTCGAGCGCGTCCTTTGCAGCGAGCACAGCATGGCCCGTCCCAAGCGGAGGATTCTGTATCGCAATCGCATTTGCGCCAAGTGTTGCCTCGACATGAGCCTGAACTGCCCGGCCGTCAGGGCTACAGACGACAACGATCCGCTCACATCCAGTTTTGCGCGCCAGGGCAACAGACCAGTCGACCATTGGTCGTCCGCCTACTTGATGCAGGACTTTTGGCAATGATGACCGCATTCGCGTGCCCTGGCCTGCGGCTAGAATAATGGCTGCACGTTTCCCCATGGCGTAATACCCTCACGAATTTTCTGGGTCTGCCCTAGAACAAGATCTGAGTCGACGCGAGCCTTATTCGCGGGAGCGCATGACAATGACCGAAGATAATACGCACTGACGGCCAAGGCTTTTATCTCGCAGGCACAACAGCGAAACCCGATCACCACAGAATCACAAACTGTTCGATGCGGATTGGGCTTGGATGAAGACCATGGCTTTCAGACAAACGAAAAGGCAGCCCGTAATGCCGGACTGCCTTTTGTTTTCGTATCGTTTGGGCGTGGCCCCCTCTCGGACCAGCCCCACGATCAACTTAGATCAATCAATCAAAAACGTGACTTATGGCGCACTCTCTCACAGCGCGCCGATCGACCTTAGTCTGGACGGTACTCGCTGCGCACTTCGTTCACATTGACGAGTTTGCGACGCGGCATGCCGTTGACCATGTTGCTGCGAACGTCTGTACGTGCGCTGCGCATCGCGGGAACAAAGCCAGCATCGACGAGATCGACCTCTACTTCATATCCCCGATCGGACCAATATTCGGCAATTTTGTCCTTGAGACGGCGACCGCCGTCCGTGTTACACCAATCTTTCATTATTCTCACTCTCCACATCTTGGATATCGTCAACGCAGATATTTTTTCGACGACTGCTAAAAGATGTCCTTCACTGCACTACGGGGCTTGATGCCCGTTCAAAGCCCTCCCTAGATGCCTGTTACGAAACCGACATTCAAGCTCTTTTTTGGATGAAAGTTTGCTAACACTTTTTGATGAACAGCCGTTCATAATGAACATTCATTCATGTGCAAATTAGTTTACATTTGATGTTCACGAAACTGTCAAAATCTCAATACTCACTAGTGGATTGAGCGTAACGCACCATTCATCTTGCTCATGGCCAAAGGTATGATATTGCTTTCATCTGCAACTAATTTAGCATTTATGCATTCCTGGCATACTGATTTGCATGGCTTGTTAACGTTTTTACCAGCAAGATTTGAAAGGCTTCCTCATCGAATCACGTCGCGAATAGCCGTTTTCTGTTTCGCATGTGAGATGCTCATATCCGAACAGGATCGTGTTTAAATATTTTGGAACTCGAATATTCTGGCGAAGTGCACCTTTTTTCAGACACGCGACAATCTGAGGCTGGACCAGATCTGAAAATACATCACATAGGAGCAATGAGCTTCGATCTGCGAACATTCAGAAATACGCTTGGCCTTTTCGTCACCGGGGTAACCGTGATCACGACGCGCGACCAATCAGGGTGCCCTGTCGGAATCACGGCAAATTCTTTCAATTCCGTCTCGCTCGATCCTCCACTCATCTTGTGGTCTGTCGGTCTAAATGCACTCAGCCTAGATGCGTTCTCGAGAGCTGAGGCTTTCGCCGTTCATATATTGCGCGAAGATCAAGCGGACTTGTCTCAGCGTTTTGCAATGTCGGGACAGGACAAATTCGAAGGACTGAATATTGACTCAGGACTGCATGACGTTCCGTTGCTGCCAGACTGCGCCGCGAGACTGGAATGCTTGCCTCATGCGCAACACCCTGCCGGTGACCACATATTGTTTATAGCAGAAGTCGAGAGGCTGATTTCCGATCCCGAAGCAATGCCGCTGGTCTATCATGGCGGCCGCTATGCCGAGCTCGCTGACAAGCCTATTCAAGCCTCCTAATAGGGCATTAATGCCAACCGTGAAAACCGGCGCAGCTCTTAGCGGAATATAAGCCATTCTCTGAGATAAGCATGATCACGAGGTCAATAGGCCCGGATCGCAGCTAATTGGCTGCACTATCATGGAGATAAAAATAATGAGCTATCGCAAACTGCTTCTGGCAGGCGCAGCCCTTGCCGCAAGCACGGCAGCTGTTGTCAGCCCAGCCAACGCTTCGATCATCGACCGCCCACACTTCAAAGTTCTGGGTGTTGTCATTGTTTGGGCTGCCGACGAATCCACCGGCAACACACCCATCGCAACGGACTTCGTCATCGACGATGTCTCAGGCGCAGGTGATACTGATCTGATTGGCGGCACAGCCGCTGACGGCCGCACAGTCGTTACGGGGTCTTTGACTGCAACAGCTGATGCTACATCAACAGCCGGGCTCGGATCTGTGCTGGATATTGATAATGCTGGCGGTAACATTGCAACGATCGATACAGACAGCCCATCCAGCTTCAGCTCTTTCGACGTCACGGGCGCCTCGCTTACAGGCGATGCTTTGACATACGAATCCAGCTTCTACGTGGCTTCGAATACAGCATTCGCCATTGACGGTGTTGCAACGCAAACAACGCAAAGCGGTGACTTCGACATTACTGACGTTGGCTACAGCATGGACGTCACAGTTGCGGGAACTGATGGTGGCCTATCATTTGGCGGAAACGCACAAGATCCAAACGGCACCTTCCCGAGCTTCCCACATCTGGGCGCTGTTGACGGTTCGGTCCCCGTATTCTTTGGCGCCGACCGAACTGCAGCGACACCAGGTTCGATTGTCGATCAGTCTGTCCGCTTTGACGCGACATACACGCTCGGAGCTGGCGGTGCCTATGACTTGTCTCAAGGTGCTGGCGAAATCCAAGCCGACGTTGTTTACACGGTCTTCGTTCCTTAAGGAAACTGAATTCCAAATCTTTGATGTGCAGCACGCCCAGCTCTTGATCGAGCTGGGCGTTCTTGCACTCAGCCACTTCCCGGCATGGCCAATCGTCGCTACACACGGGCGCTATGAAAGCCATCATGCGCAGCGCCATCATTACTTCGCTCCTGGGATGGATTATCTGGGTCTATATGGCCCTTTGCAACCGCACGATCCGCTGGACTGTCGAAGGCGAAGAACAGGCGCGCGAAACATGGGTTGGCTCTCCCAACATCATTGTCGCGGCGTGGCATTCAACAATTCTCCTTCTGCCGTCTGGATGGAACAGGATCATTCGCAAATGGCCTCACCAGAAAACACGAACAGCAATGCTCATCTCTTTATCTAAAGATGGCGAGCCAGTGGCCAAGGCGATCAAGCATTTAGGGCTGGAAGCGGTACGC
>CAYGUD010000315.1:0-3409 GCA_964352865.1 uncultured Hyphomonas sp. | reverse complement strand
CTATCCGCCCGGTCGCCCGAATGGAACAGCGCCTGAAGGAGGCCTCGCGCCTCGGCTTTGGGCAAGCCTTCGTACCCGATGGCAGTCAAACCGCTTTTGAAGGCTTGACGATCACCCCCCTCAAGCGACTATCTGATTTAGTAGAGTTGATCGCACCGGAAGCTGCCCAATGATGGAAGCCCTTACAGCCTTTGATGCGGTCGCGATCGTCATCGTGATCGTTTCGACATTGATGGCTTTGGCGCGCGGCTTCATGCGCGAACTGGCAACACTGGGCGCGTTCATTGCAGCCATCGCAGCCGCCTTTTTCGCCCGTAAGTTCTTTGTCGCACAACTTGACGCTTTGCTCCCAGCAAGTTCACCAGACTGGATGCCGGACGCGATAATATTCGTTGTCGTCTTCCTACTCGTCTACGTCACCGTCGCTTGGTTCGGCGCGAATTTGTCAAAGACAATTCAGGGCGTCGATGGAATCGGATTACTTGATCGAGTCGCAGGGGGGCTTTTTGGATTTGCGCGCGGCGGCGTCGTATTGATATTCTTTGTGTACTTGCTCAATCTCGCCATGGATCGAGATCAAATTCCGGAATTTGTAACGCAAGCAAGGACTTATCCCATCATTGTTGCAGGCGCTAACTATCTGGGAGATCGTGCGCCGGAGCTTGCAGAGCGCACATCACAGACATCCGACCTTGACGCGGAGACCTCGTCAGAATAATCCGCGCACGAACAGACCTTGAAGGTTAGTCGAATGATGTTTGACCATGACGACGACAAACCTCGCGAAGAATGCGGCGTCGTAGGCGTCTTTGGTCATCCCCAAGCTTCCCTTCTCGTCGCCCTTGGTTTGCATGCTTTGCAGCATCGTGGGCAGGAAGCCTGTGGTATTACCTCATTCGATGGCGAGAAGTTTCACGGCGAACGCCATATGGGACTGGTTGGCGATAATTTTGGCGGCGACGTTTCAAATAGATTGCCTGGAAAAAGTGGCATTGGGCACAACCGATACTCGACCCAGGGCAAACCAGTCATACGCAATATTCAACCGATCTACGCTGACCTTGATACTGGCGGATTCGCGATTGCGCATAATGGCAATCTTACAAATGCCCGCGCCCTTCGAAAGCGTCTGGTGCGCCGCGGTTCCATTTTTCAATCGACCATGGACACTGAGGTCATTCTTCACCTTCTCGCGCGCAGTGACCAGGACACCGTTTCAGACCGTTTCCTAGATGCCATCCGTCAAATTGAGGGTGGCTTTTCTTTTGTCGGCATGACCAACAAGAAACTGATTGGCGCCCGTGACCCATCCGGGTTGAGGCCACTCATCCTCGGTCAGATTGGCGGCGCTTATGTACTGGCCTCGGAAACCTGTGCGCTCGATTTGATGGGCGCTGAAATCGTCCGCGAGATTGATCCAGGCGAAGTCGTTATCATCACAGAAGACGGCATCCGATCGTATAATCCATTTCCTTCGCAACCGGTTCGCCCTTGCTTGTTCGAATATGTCTATTTCGCGCGGCCAGACAGCATCGTGCAGGGTCGATCAGTCTATGAAGTTCGACGAAAAATGGGCCATCAGCTCGCGATAGAACACCCGGCTGACATTGATGTCGTCGTCCCTGTTCCGGATTCAGGCGTTCCCGCCGCGATCGGATTTTCAGAACATTCAGGCATTCCCTTTCAGCTCGGGATCATTCGTTCGCACTATGTTGGCCGAACCTTTATTCAGCCAACCCAGTCCGGGCGCCAGCGTGCCGTGTCGCGAAAACACTCGCCGAACCGTGCTGTGCTTGAAGGTAAACGTGTCCTTCTAGTCGACGATTCAATTGTGCGCGGTAACACCTCTCGCAAGATCGTTCAGATGGTTCGCGAAGCTGGCGCCAAGGAAATTCATTTTCGATCCGCTAGCCCGCCGATCACCCATCAAGACTTCTACGGCATCGACATGGCCGATCGAACTGAGTTGATCGCCGCAAATAATACACTCGAAGAGATGCGCGAGTACCTAAACGTTGAAAGCTTGGGATTCCTTTCCGTGCCTGGCCTTTATCGCGCCATTGGCGTCGACTATGATGCGGAAACACCAGCATTCGCTGATCATTGTTTCACCGGCGACTATCCCACCCGCCTGATTGATCACGATCAAAACGAAAGCAGCAAAGAAAGACAGCTGTCTCTGCTGGACTAGGGCCCGCAGTTTCGCTACCGCGCTCGCATGGATAAACGCATCACACTCGTCACAGGCGCGTCGCAAGGCATTGGCCGTGCTGCCAGCCTCGCGCTCGCAAAAGCCGGCCATCACGTCATTGGCATTGCGCGCTCCACGAAAGCGCTGGAAAGCCTTGATGATGAGGTTCGGGCACTGGGCGGGTCGATGACCCTCATCCCTTTTGATTTGAAAGATGCTGCTGCCTTTGAGCCTCTAGGCCTGGCGATCGCCGAGAAATTTGGCCGCATCGATGGATTGCTGGGAAATGCCGGACTGCTTGGTACGATTGGCCCGCTTCAGGCGGGAGGTGAGCGACAGTTCAATGAAGTGATCGATGTCAATCTGAGCGCCAATTGGCGCCTTATCCGGGTCATGGACCCCCTGCTCCGGCAATCCGAATCACCTCGCGCTCTATTCGTGACGTCTGGTGTAGTGCCGCGCCCAAGGGCTTTCTGGGGGCCTTATCAAGCCTCTAAAGCGGGGTTGGAGGCGCTGGTTTATGCCTGGGCGGATGAGAATGACCAGACGGCACTGCGGGTAAACCTCTTCGATCCGGGCGCTACCCGGACCAAGATGCGTGCCGACGCGATGCCGGGCGAAGACCCGATGACATTGCCAGCAACGGAAGACGTCGCAGTACATATGGTCTCGATGCTTGAAGCCGGCGAAACGCGCAACAAAGCGCGCGTTGATGTCCGGGAATTACTGGCCGCCTCCTAGAGGCTTTTAGGTGGCAAACTCTTCACGGGCGAGAACCCATCTCTGATCATCGTCTTTTTCGTACAGCATGACGCGGTCGCGTCCGGCGCGCTTAGCGGCGTACAGCGCATTATCAGCATTGCGCATGAGATCATCAACAGAGCTATGATCCGACGGATAAGTCGACACGCCGGCTGAGAATGTGACGCTTGGCAATATCTCACCTTGATAGACAATTTCGATTCGTTTCACGGCATTCTGCAGCTTGCTTGCCATCGCCATTGCAGCGTCTTCATCCATGTCTGGACAGATGACCGCCAATTCTTCACCGCCCACGCGGCACACCATTCCGGCAGCGCCTGCCTCAGAGACCATTTCGGCCGTGACTCGGCGCAGGACCAGATCTCCAGCATCATGGCCGTGATGATCATTGAATTTCTTGAAGTGATCGATATCGATGGAAATCAGCGAAAAACCGAGGGTATTGCTATCCGCACG
>CAYGUD010000314.1:0-3469 GCA_964352865.1 uncultured Hyphomonas sp. | reverse complement strand
CGCCCATGCTTATGCGGGGCATTTGCGGATGATCGAGATTGAAGTCGATTCGCTGGACCAACTCGCTGAAGCCCTGCCGCACAAGCCGCACGCTGTGCTGCTCGACAATATGGAACCTGATCTGCTGCGCCAGGCTGTGGCGATGATTGAGGGTCAATGCCTGGCGGAAGCCAGCGGCGGGATAACGCTCGAAACCGTCGCGGCGAAAGCTGAAACCGGGGTCGATTATATCTCGTCCGGCGCGCTCACTCACTCTGCGTTAAATCTTGACCTCGGCCTCGATATCCTCTGACCTGTCCCCTTAGCGACAGATCGGGAGAAATTGATGGGCAATGCGAACGGGCGGAAATCCATTTTCATCACAGGGGCCGCCTCAGGCATTGGCGCGGAAACAGCCCGACTGTTCAAATCTCGCGGCTGGTTTTGCGGGCTCTATGACATTGATGAAGCTGGCCTGAAATCTGTCGCCGCAGAACTCGGCGAAGAGAATTGCCATGTCGCCAGGCTCGATGTCACCAAGCGTGAGGACTGGGCCGCCGCTGTGGCCGGCTTCAGCGACGCGACGGGCGGGCAAATGAATGTCCTGTTCAACAATGCCGGAATCGGACGCCATGGTTGGTTGGAAGATATCCCGCCAGAAGAGTCTGACCTGATCATCGACATTAATGTCAAAGGCGTCATCAACGGCGTCTATGCGGGCCTTCCCCTGCTGAAACAGACGTCAGAGGCGCGGATCGTCAACACCGCCTCTACGGCAGGCGTCGTCGGATCGCCACGACTGGCCGTCTATTCAGCGTCCAAGTTTGCCGTTCGCGGCCTCACAGAAGCGCTGGACGTGGAACTCTCCGGCCTGGGCATTCGGTGCACCAGCCTGATGCCCTGGTTCATCGATACGCCCATTCTCGATATGGGGCTGACCGAGGGTGCAAATGTCAAAATGGCCGATGAACTGAAAGAAGGTGGCCAGGAAATCTATCCGGTGTCGCTTGCAGCAGAGACCGCCTGGGACGCCGCGCATGGCAAAGAACAGCATTATATGGCTGGCAAACTCGCCAAACAGGCACGTTTCGCCGCCCGGTTCATGCCTGGTCGACTAAAAAAACAGATTACAAAAGGCTTGCCGCCGCGCGATTAAAGCGCGGAATTGGTGCTTACTGGCTGCGCGACGCCAAGCGATGCTTCCGTCACAGACTGTTCGGGCGCGTCGACGCTCAAACGGCCGGACGGTGCCATAAGGCTGGCTTCGGTTGACGATGTCGGCTGGACACTGGCATCGGTCCGAACGTTTTGCAGGGCGCGCGCGTTCAGCTCTTCGGCTGAAGAGGCTGGGGTCAGAAGCTCGGTTGGGGCAACGGAAGCTGCGCCAGCCGGCACAATCGTCTTCAAGCCTGCGCGGCGCTGGGCCAGACGTGCACTCTGACGCGCCGTTGCGACAGACCATTCGCCGCCGCGCGGGAAACGATAGAAGATGTGCAAGCCGATCTGCTTTGTTCGGATCAGGCCAGAATTCCACACAGGATCAACATATGTCGCATGATAGTGCGTTGCGCCGCCGGTTTTGCGTTCATTCAGATCCATCGTCACATGCGCCGCGACACTTTGAGCTTTTTCCCATTTGGCGCCGCGTGGTTTCTTGTCCATCGCGCCGTCACAGGTAAATGTAAACTGGCAGCCCGTCGTGCGCGTCGCGCCTTGATAAACGACATCACAAATCGTGTTCGGATAGCGGTGATCATTCACCCGGTTGGCAATCACTTCCGCCACACCAAGCTGACCCGCCAACGACTCGCTGCGCGCTTCGTAATAAATTGCCGTCGCCAAACATTGGTTTTGGCGCACCATTTCTTCGGCATCTGTCCGCTTCGGAACTTCAAACGAAATCAAGCTGCCAATTGCGGCACGGTCACGGTCAAACGCCGCATATGGGCTGAGCGCAGAACCCGGGTCGCGCTCGAGTGAGACTTCAACAAATTGTAGCCAGTCATGACTGAGCAGCGCAGACTGATCATCCAGAGCAGACGTGACTTGAACATCGTCCTGGCGAATTTCAGCCAGCTGTACGCTACGGTCACGGAATTGCTCTTCGTTTTGCTGATCAGCATTCACGCCAGCGATGAACGGCATGGCAGCCACGAATGCTGTAAAACAGGACACGCCAAGCACGCCCTGCATAAACTTCTTACGGTGTGAGGCCGACGTCTGAATGCGCCACCAGCGACCAAATTTCGCGGTCGCGGTCGAGCCCATCATCGGGTTTCTGGAGTGATCCGTCATCTTCGTCTTATTCCCACCAAACTTGAAGGTCGTTAGCGCCTTGCAAGTTTCAAACCTTTTCCTATTCAGAACGGCTTCCCATGCCGATATTCTTTGGATTCTGTTCTTGTGCCCGTGCATATTTGGTTCAGGCCTAGAAAATCAATTCTATACACGCCTCAAAAACGTACATTTCTTGTTCGTCATTTTGGCTGAACCCACCGTGAATTCAGGTAATTTCAGAGTGTGAATCGTGTAACCTGTCGATTCCATTGCAGATTCGCCGGAAAATTACTGGAAATTTACGTTTGATTCACCAAAACTGCCTGTTGCGCGGATGCCACACCATCAGAAATCACAAATTGTTTCGAATCCGAAACTTTTGCGGTCGATTCCAGAACCTAGTCGGCCCGCAAAACCGCATGGGCAGCGGCCAATCGCGCGATCGGCACGCGGTAAGGCGAGCAGGAAACATAGTCCAAACCGATCTGATGACAGAAGATCACAGAGGCTGGATCACCGCCATGCTCGCCGCAAATTCCCAGTTTGAGACTGCCTCTCGTTTCCCGGCCACGCTGCGCCGCCATTTTGACCAGCTCACCGACACCATCCTGATCAATCGTCACGAACGGGTCTTTTTCGTAAATGCCCTGCTCTTCATACGCGGTCAGGAACCGGCCTGCATCATCGCGTGAAATACCCAGCGTGGTTTGCGTCAGATCATTGGTTCCGAACGAGAAGAATTCCGCGGTCTCGGCGATTTGCCCGGCGCGCAACGCGGCCCGAGGCAATTCGATCATCGTGCCAACCAGATAGCTCAGAGTCGTCCCGGTCTCAGCAAATACAGCCTCTGCCGCCGCATCGACCACCGCTTTCAGAATATCCAGCTCTTTGCGCGTGCCGACCAGAGGGATCATCACTTCCGGGACAGGATTAGCGCCGGTTTCCTTGGCCACCGCAACCGCTGCTTCGAAAATCGCGCGCGCCTGCATCGCGTAAATTTCAGGATAGGTAATGCCAAGACGACAGCCGCGATGCCCCAGCATCGGATTGCTCTCGTGCAGCGCGTCAGCTTGGGCTTTCAGCGCTTTCAAATCCATACCCGACGCGGTCGCGACTTCGATCATTTCGGCTTCGCTGTGCGGCATGATCTCGTGCAGCGGCGGATCAAGCAGACGGATCGTGCAAGGCGCTTCGCCCAAGATGCCGAAGATTA
>CAYGUD010000313.1:0-3473 GCA_964352865.1 uncultured Hyphomonas sp. | reverse complement strand
GTGGAGGAGGCGGGGACGGAACAGCGCTCGCTGCAGCTGTTGGAAGGCTGCCATCACCGCCACCACCGCCGCACGCCGCAGCGGTTAATGCCAGCGTTGCTGCCGCAGCATATTTAGAGAATGTAAGCACTGTTTTTGTGGCTCGCACGTTCATCATATTCTCCCGAGAACGGGACGAGCGCTATCACAGAAAATCTACGTTAGAGAGTTAAGAGTCATACATGAACTCCTTGTAAAATATGGGACTATTTAGTTAACGCTCGCAATTTTACAGGAATTTCCGGGAGCCGTATTAGACGGCAAATAGACTCTCAGACCTTGATTGATGCGCTTTTTTTGTTCGTCGAATCAGGGACTCGCGCTAACGGCTTCTGAATGATGAAAGCAAGTTTCGATCTATTGTACCAACGCATGCCGCAGGCTTCTATGGTGCTTGATACCAATCTTGCCTTCATCGCCGCCAATGAGGCTTATTGCCGAGCGGTTGAGCGTTCACAAGATGAGTTGATCGGGCGATATGTTTTCGACGCCTTTCCTGAGCCGGAACGTTTGGAATCTGTCCTGGATGTGTTCAAGCGCACGCTGTCTGGCGATGTCATGCGTCTGGAAAGACAGCCGTACAAACTGCAAATGCCGGACGGACGCATCCTGGATCGTCTATGGGATATCGAGCAATTCCCAATTTATTCAGAGACGGGAGCTGTCGAGTATCTGGTGCAATATTGCGAAGATGTCACCGAACGCGAAGCCCTTCGCGTCCAGCGAGACCTGGTTTCTGCCGAACTCAACCACCGAGTCCGAAATACGTTGGCAGTGGTACAATCAGTGGCTGAACATACGAGCATGACAGCCGAGGATTATGACAGCTTTCTCAAAAGTTTTCAGGGACGTCTATCAGCGATCAGCCGTAACTTTGCCGCCTTGTCGGAGTCGCATTGGCAGGGACTCGACCTGGAAAGCGTCATTTCGGCTGAGCTTGAGCCTTATGCTGGACCGGTTCTCGAGCGGATCACAATAGACGGCCCCTCGCTCACGTTAAGCGTCAAGGCCACGAAAGACACATCCATGCTGGTGCATGAATTGACGACCAATGCGTCCAAATATGGCTTTCTGACGCAACCCGATGGTCGACTGGCAATCAGCTGGCGCATCGAGGATGGTGTTTTACATGTGAACTGGAACGAATCCGGAATGACAGGAATATCAGTGCCGGATCGAAGCGGGTTTGGGTTTCAGCTGTTTGATCTGATGCCGAATATCACAGTTGAAAGAGTTTTTGAGCCGGATGGCTTGAAGCTCAAAGCAGAAATTCCGTTTGATATCGTATCAAACGAATTGGTGTTTGGACGCGGTTAATCCGGGTTTTTTCTGTCAGCTTCTTTCGCGCGCAGCGTTTCGATCAGGGTCTGCAAGCGTTCGGGGATTGGTTCGTCTTTGACCGCTGCATATTTTTCGCGCAGAGCCGAGCCGAGCTCAGCAAGTCGAGTCACATCGAGCGTGGATAGCTCGCTGTGTTCAGCTGGGCTTGATTTTCGGCGCTTAGGGGCCACACTTCCTCCGAACCTTATCCTTGAGTGTTGCGTTAAACGTAGTGAAATCCTTTCAAGGTCAATAAGGTTTAAGCAGTTGTCTTTGCTGGGAGAATTATGATTTGGCGATCGCAGAACGAATTGAAGGCTTGTTGCCATATCTGCGGCGATACGCGCGGGCGTCGACTGGTAACACACTGACAGGTGATGCCTGTGTTGAGCGCGTTTTGGAGGGGGTGTTGGATCAGTCGCTGGATGCGGATTTTGATCTCAGCCGATTCACTCGGACGGATCTTTATCGCCTGCTCGACAAGGAACTTGATCGCATTTCGACCTCTCAGAATGCCAAGGCGCGACGGGCCTTACTATTGGTCGCTGTTGAGGGATTTGCAGACAAGACGGCGTGCCAGATCCTCGGAGTCAAACTGGACGGACTACAGGACTTGCTAGTCATTGCTGAGAGAGCGTTTGCCGAAACCACTTCAACCCGCATGTTGATTGTCGAAGATGAAACCCTGATCGCCGCGCAATTGAAGCGCATTGCGGAGAGCCTGGGCCATCACGTGGTCGGTCTCGCCACGCGCGCCAGCGAAGCGATTTCTCTCGGGCGCGATCACAAGCCAGATATCGTCCTTTGCGATATTCAACTCGGTGGTGGCACACTCGGCACCGAAGCGATTGCTGAGATGAACCTGCCAGATAATGTACCGGTTGTGTTCGTCACCGCGTATCCTGAGCGCTATCTGTCGACGACCAATGAAGGGCCGTCCTATCTGATCACCAAGCCGTTCAGCGCTGACTATTTGAAAGCCGTTATCGGCCACGCTCTGCTAAACGTGCAGAGCGTGTAACCTATGACAGTGAGGTATTAGTCCGCTTTCACAGGCTTCTTTTTCTTGCCACGCAGACGCGGCCAGATCAGCTTCAGCCAGATCCAAAGGAACAAGGCCAGCAACAAGATCCAGGGAAGCCCAACCGCAAAGGCTGTAATCACCGCAGCGATTGCGCCCGACAGATTATAGAAAAAGTCACCGAACGCTTCGCCGAGCGGGTTTTCGCGTGAGCCACTAAAGGCTGGAACCTTGGTTTGGTAATTGACATCAAGTGACGACATGGAGACTCGCAACCGCAGGGTTTTGAGCTGAGCTTCGATGCTCTCAATGTCGCCTGTCACACGCGCCAGTTCGCGCTCGATCTGAAGCAATTCACCAAGCTCACCATCGCGCCGCTCGAGCAAATTGAGTAGCCTGCCTTGCAAGGTTTTCTGGGCATCAAGACGGGCTCCGGTATCGACGATTTGGCGTGTCAGATCTTCAGCGCTGGTGGAGCGCTGAGTGATTTCCCCGCCTGCCGCTTCTGCCTCTGCATCAACGCCGCCGAGGAAGGCCTCAATCCAATCAGGTGTGGCACGCAGCGACAGATTGCCGGAAGCATAATCTTCTTCCTGGCTGTACACATTCGAGTTGATGACGATGCATTTCGACGTGCCAGCGGCGCGGCAAGCCTGAGTGTGTGCTGCCATCATTGGGTCGACACCGCCTTTCGGGAGAGTCACGCCGAGGCTGTGACGGTACGCGATATATTGCTCCGCGGCCGGTTCACCGGTTGCGGGCTCTGATGGCTGGGCTTGCTGCCCGCCGCGTGTCATTTTGAGATTCGCCCGGCCGTCAAATTCCATCACGGCCTCGTCCATCACTGGTGATGGCGGTGGAGGTGGCGGCGACGCTGCGCGTTCATAATCGCTACCGCCGCCACATGCGGCGAGGCCGAGTAAGCTCGCGGAAAATAATACAGTTCTTGCCTTCATAGGTCCCTCCAATGCCCAATGATTGTCGCCTAAACAGGGCCAAATCGCGACCGGAATCAAGGCGGAATGCCTTAAACGTCCTTTGGCGCCTTCAAGCGACGTTTGGTAACGTGGCTATCAACCTTGCCGCCTGTTTG
>CAYGUD010000312.1:0-3484 GCA_964352865.1 uncultured Hyphomonas sp. | reverse complement strand
CTTCAGAGACGCGCATATCAAAATTACCGCCGAGCTGAATATCGGTACCTCGACCAGCCATATTGGTCGCGACTGTGATCGCGCCCGGCACACCGGCATTGGCCACGATTTCCGCTTCTTGAGCGTGATGACGTGCGTTCAGAACCTTGTGCGGGATCTTTGCGGCTGTGAGATAAGTTGAAACAACTTCAGACTTGTCGATTGAGGCCGTGCCCAACAGAACCGGCTGCCCTTTGGCGCGGGCTTCGCGGACTTCTTCGACAATTTCCTTATATTTCGCACCGGCAACACGATAGACAACGTCATCATCATCGATCCGCTGGATCGGCTTATTCGTCGGCAGTTCAAATGTCGCCAGGGAATAGATATCGGCAAACTCAGAAGCCTCAGTCATCGCTGTACCGGTCATACCGGCAAGCTTTTTATAGAGGCGGAAATAGTTCTGGAACGTGATTGACGCGAGAGTTTGGTTTTCCGGCTTGATATCGACGTTTTCTTTCGCCTCAATTGCCTGATGCAGGCCTTCTGAGAGGCGCCGGCCTTCCATCATCCGGCCCGTGAATTCGTCGATCAGCATGACCTGATCGTCTTTGACGATATAGTCTTTGTCGCGATGGAAAAGCTTGTGCGCTTTCAGCGCCTGGTTCGAATGGTGGACAATCGAAACATTTGAGGGATCCCAGAGCGAGCCTTCAATGATGCCATCTTTGGTCAGGCGCTCTTCCATTTTCTCGAGGCCTTCTTCGGTGAAGACTACGGAGCGCATCTTTTCGTCCAGATCCACATCTTCTTCTTCAAGCATCGGGATGAGCGCATCGATCGTGCGATAGAGGTCTGAACGGTCATCGGTCGGACCGGAAATGATCAAGGGTGTCCGGGCTTCATCGATCAGGATCGAGTCAACTTCGTCAACAATCGCATAAGCGTGTTCGCGCTGGACCATCTGATCCAGCGAGTATTTCATATTATCGCGCAGATAATCGAAGCCAAACTCATTATTGGTGCCATATGTGATGTCACACGCATAAGCATCCCGGCGATCTTCGTCAGACATCCGGCCGCCGCCTGGCACTTCGCCGCGAATGACGCCTGTTGTCAGGCCGAGGAAACTATAAAGTTGTCCCATCCATTCAGCGTCTCGCGAGGCGAGGTAATCATTGACCGTAACGACATGGACGCCTTTGCCGAGCAACGCGTTCAAGTAAACCGGCAGCGTGGCCACCAGAGTTTTACCTTCACCGGTGCGCATTTCAGCAATCGCACCATTGTGCAGCACCATGCCGCCCAGCAATTGCACATCAAAGTGACGCATTCCCAGCGCGCGTTTGGCGCCTTCGCGAACCACTGCAAATGCTTCATCGAGAATATCGTCGAGCGTTGCGCCATCGGACAGGCGCTTACGAAACTCAGCAGTCTTGGCACGAAGCGCTTGATCCGAGAGCGCTTCGATCATCGGCTCTAGAGTGTTGATCTTTTGCACACGTCGGCGCATCGGCTTGAGTTTGCGATCGTTTACGGAACCGAAAATCTTCTGAGCTACGGACAACATTGAAGGGGATACCACACTGTTTGAATTGACCCTAGAAACCACGAAATACTTTCTAGGATGTGGACGCGCGTTAACGCACGACCATAACAAGTCTCTCGACCACCACCTCATGCGGACTTAAGAACGCCGCATACCCGTGTCAATTAGCCGAATGCGTCAAAGGAAGCCTGAAATGCCACTGAAAAGACCTTCGCTCGGACTTATCCTCATTCTCTCATTGGGCCTTGGCAGTTTGGCCGCCTGCAATCCGGCGCCAAATGTGCAGATCAATACGACGATTATTGACAGCACAACCGCTGCGTTTGTGAATGGCGAAACGATATATATTAGCGATGTGGAGCTTGAAGCCGTCGCTCAAGGCTTGATTGAGCCCGGATCGGATTTTGGACCTTCACACCCGGATTTCCCGCAAGTGCTGGAGCAATTGATTGATCAGCGCTTACTTGCCCAGGAAGCCGTGAGACGAGGTCTCGACAAGGACCCGGCCGCGCAAAGACGTCTCGCCGCCGGTCGTGAACGTCTTTTGGGGAATATTCTGGTCGAGAGCCTGGTCGCCAATGAAGTCACTGAAGACGCCATTGACCGAATGTATGAAGAGCAGGTCAAACTGCAGCAATTGGACGATGAAGTGCGCATCAGACAAATCGTCGTGGCGTCTGAAGCAGAGACAGCGATAATTGTTGATGAACTGAACAATGGGCGCGATTTTGCAGAGGCGGCGCTGGAATATTCCACGGACGTCCGCACGCGCCTCGATGGCGGCGACCTGGGATGGATCAAGCCAAACGAGTTGAACGACCCGTACGCAGCGATTATTGGTAATACTGTCACTGGGGCTGTATCCGAGGTGTTCGAGACAGAGGCGGGCTGGACCATCCTCAAAGTTGATGAGAGACGCACCACCCCGCCAAAGACCAAGAATGAGATGCGTCCTGAAATCATCACATTCATGACGTTTACGCAGATCAGTGATATTTTACGCGAATTACGGTTCAGCGCCGATATTCAACAGCGTGACCCCATCGAAATCCTGCAAGAAGCCGACAAAGCGGAAACAGAGCCCACTTCCGAAAGCTCCGCCCCTGAACCCGAAAACGATACAACAGAATGAACCTGAAGCCTTCGCCTTTTGCGCCGAAATCATTTCCGATCATCCCCCTGGTAAAAGGCGTTCGTGCTGCCACTGCATCGCGCGGGTTCTATGCTGGTCGCGGCATTGAGCGGGATGATGTATTCTTGTTCGCGTTCCCAAGCGGGACGGCCTGCGCCGGGGTGTTTACCAGATCCTCGACAGCCTCCGCTGATGTCTTGTGGTGCCGAGACGCACTCAAGCTCGGCCGCGGCCATGCCCGTGCTCTCGTGGTCAATTCGGGAAATTCAAACGCATTTACCGGTCCCAAGGGCGTGAAAAAGAACGATGCGACTTTAGCGGCCATGGTCGACGCACTCGAGATTCCGAAAGATCAGTGTTTCCTGGGCGCGACCGGAGTGATTGGCGAGCCGCTTCCTGATCCGAACTATGTTGGCAGCATTGTGCCTGAATTGAGTGCCGGTCTGGCCCCCCCTGACTGGATGGCCTGCGCCAAGGCATTTATGACCACAGACACCTATCCGAAAGGCGCTGGCTTCACACGGACCATCGGAGCAGACCAGGCGGCATTTGCTGGAATCGCCAAAGGATCCGGGATGATCGCGCCAAATATGGCGACCATGTTGGCGTACGTGTTTACGGATATGACAGTTGCGCCTGAAGCGCTGGATGCCGCCTTGAAAATTGCCTGCAGCCGGAGCTTCAATTCGATTACAGTCGATAGCGATACGTCGACCTCAGATAGTTTGATGGTATTTGCCACGGGCAAGAGCGAAGCCCCGCTCATTCAAGACGATCAGGACCCGAGATTCGCGGATTTGGTGCAAGCTCTGTCCGACATTTGT
>CAYGUD010000311.1:0-3503 GCA_964352865.1 uncultured Hyphomonas sp. | reverse complement strand
ATTCTCGCCCGTAGGCAAATCGACCTTCTTGTGTTCGGCATTAGCGTCTGCAGCGGGCATGAGTTTTCTGATAGCCACTCTCAAAATTTGTATCAGAAGACGACGCCAGAGAGCTTTTGAACATACTGAAAATTCAGTATGCGTTGCCAGCGATCGGGCCTAAATCCACGGACTGTTGGTTGATCGAATATGGTTCAGATAGAATTTTTTGAGACGCCAGTTAGGCGGCCAATTGGATGCAACGCCGGAATTCCACACGATTGCGGCCTTTGGCTTTTGCGTCGTAGAGCGCTTCATCTGCATGGTGGAAGGCTTCGGTGAATGGCTGGTTCGGACGCAACAGGCTTCCGCCGAAACTCGCCGTCACTGTGACTTCATGTGTCTCGTGAGAGACGATCAAATCCTGCATTTTCAACTTTAGCCGCTCGCAAACCGTCCGAGCTTTGTCTTCCGTCATATCGTGCAGCAAGATGACAAACTCTTCGCCGCCCCAGCGGGCCAGCCGGTCGAACGGGTTGCGAAGCTCTGAATAGGCGATGGAGGCAATCTGGGTGAGCACTTCGTCGCCGACGCCGTGCCCGAACGTGTCGTTTAAGCGCTTGAAATGATCGAGATCGAACAGAATGACTGCCGCCGCATTCCCGGTTCTGGCCATCCGGTCCAATTCTTCGTCGAGCGAAATTGAGAATGATCGACGGTTCATCAGGCCGGTAAGCGGGTCAAGGGATGCGACTGACCTCAGGGCCTGGTGACTGCGCCATTTGCGCCGTTCACGGATCGCCGCGATAATTGTCAGCGGGATAGCGACGGTTGTCGCCAATCCGGCAGACAGGGCCGGAATATCAGCTGCCGTTAGCTGCGGGAAAGTGTTCGATATGACGTAACCGTAAAGGATGGACAGCCCGATTGCGGCGCTTCCTATCAGCACTGGAAATCCAAACGTGTCCAATAGTCCGCCAAACTCATCGTCTTCCAGGACGATCTTTTCAACTTCGACAGCACTGCCTCGCGTATCAAATGTTTCCCGTCGCCGATCGTCTCGGCGTTGGAAATCCTCATCCTGCGGCGCGGGCGCATTCGCAATCAATGTCATGCCGCGCCAACCTCGCACGGAAGCGATCGCTTGTGCGCTGTGATCCAATTCAGGGCGTGCTCAGCGCTCATCGCGCGAGCAAAGTGAAAACCCTGAACTTCATGCGCGCCAGATTTCCACGCAAATTGGATGGCCTCAGGCGTTTCGACCCCTTCTGCGACGACTTTCATGCCCAGCATCGCGGCAAGTTTGGCGCTCGTCTGAACTGTCAGCCTTGAGAATTCGTCATCGCCGCTGGCCATCATGAACCGCCCGTCAATCTTCAGTTCGGTAAACGGGAAAGTCCGCAATTGCTCGATACTCGTCGCACCTGTGCCGAAATCATCAATGCTGAGCGCAAATCCGTATAAGCGCATCAGCGACAATACTTCCAGCGACGCGGCAGTGCACTCAAGCAAATGGTTCTCGGTAATCTCAAATGTGATCGTGCTCGGCTCCAGCCCGGCATTCTTGACGATTGCAAGTAAGCGATCCGGTAAGCCGGAATCCTGAACGGCCAGGGGCGTCAGATTGAACGCAAGTTTGAACGATCCTAATTGCTTGTGCCACTCGCGGGTATCTTCCGCAGCTTTCGAAATCATTTTGCTCAAGAATTCGATGCTCAGACCGTATTTCTCGATAGCGTCCAGATACTCAGTTGGCGCTGAAGTTTTATCATCCTCAGTCACGCGCCGTGCCAACACTTCAAATCCAGTGATCGAATGGTCAGTGAGACTAATCTTGGGTTGATAGTATGGAATGATTTCATCATTTGCGAGCGCCTCGATGACCTGGGCGCGCGAGACGACGCGTTTGGGCTGCTTATCTTGCTCAGTAAATTCCTTTTGAATCAGCGCATGCAATCCTGGCACATCCACAGGTTTTCCCATTGCGCCCAGAATGTTTATGCCGATCAATTTTGCGAGATTGTGGACTGATCTCAACAAATTGGATTCTTCGCTTGAGATGATGATCACTCCGCCTTGAAACCCGATGCGTGCCAACTCCCGCACCACGTCGACACCGGTCATGTTCGGCATTTGCAAATCAACTGCGATCAAGTCGATCGGGTTGCGGGCATTGACCAGCTTTTCCATCCCCTCAACACCATCATCAGCGACTTCGACATGTTTCAGGCCGCCAGCGATCAAACCTTCGGAGACAACAATCTGACACAGCGGATCGTCATCGATCACCAAAGCACTCTTGAACAGTGGTCGAATAAGCGACCCTGTTGACGGGGTTTGGGATAGACTGTGTGCCAACATCTAATTCACCAGTCTTGCTTGTTTTTCTTCCATCGGACCGACGCCTTCCGGCACTGGAATATCCGAGAGATGATAGTCTGTCCGCAACACAAGGTTAGGTCCGTCCTGGAGCTCAAATGAGTCAGCGATGATAACCGTATACTCAGACCGATCCGCGATAGGGCGGCGCCCATCAATTAGCAATTTGCCATTTGGCAGATAGATTGTTCCAACCAGACGCCGGGCATTGTCGCTGCGAATATAGTGGTCTTCCTTGGTGACACCGTCGCGCGTGCGCAGCGCAGTATTCACCCGGGCTTGAGCACCGCTTACCCGAGCTTGACCGCCGCTCACTCTGGTATAAGACGCCGCCTCTGCTATCTGAACCACATCCTCATAAGGACTGGAATAGAGCAATAGCCCCGTCATTATGCCTTCCTTTGGTGCGGAAATGGCGATGTTCGAATCATAATCAAATTGGATTTTTGCGTCAGTTCCACTCAAATAGAAGCCAACATATTCACCTTCTAAGGTTCCGTTATTCGTCACCTTAAGTGGGCCGCCGGTGACTATATATTCGCCTGAATTCAGTCGCGCGAATCCGCCATCAACAATAAGGCCGCCGCAATAGACGCCAGGGCTAAGTGTTCGGCCATTGCGGATCACGGTATTGGTGAAATCGCATGTGCCAACTTCCGGGCCATCACGCATGGCTAAGGGATCGCTGACAGGTGAGCAATCTTCTAACATGGAGCCGGATGAATCGCTCGTATTCCCTTGGTAGCCTCCGGCCACGCAGATCAGATCCGCCGTGACGGCCGCAGTGCTCGCCACCCACATGGAAGCTGTGCTGGTTGAGTTGGAATAGATGGCGCACGTATCTGCTGTGATTTGCGCCCGACTCATCAACCTCAGTGTGCTTATCGCACTCGGCGATAGGCCAATCATGCAGATGTTTCCACCGCGGCCAGATAGACGCGCCGTCGCTGTGGATTCAATGGATTTAAGATTGGCCATTGATTTTGGAAAATTCGTTTTTGGCTCAGCTGAGATTGCAACAGTGACCTGGCGTTGCTCCAAATCAACTGCGGTGTTTACAGACAAAATTCGAAGGTCTGATTTATCGGAAAAGGCTTTCGCCACGGCTTTTGCCCGAGCCGGGTCTTGAGCGGAAATGGCCAGCT
>CAYGUD010000310.1:0-3511 GCA_964352865.1 uncultured Hyphomonas sp. | reverse complement strand
CGCTCGGCACGAACAAAACACCCAGCATCATCAAAACCAGGACCATGAAGAAGGTCGCTAGAATTTTTGATGACGCATTGGATAAAGACCGGAACAGAATCCACATCTCAAATCACCCCTTTATCGTTTTTATAAGCAAACCATACCGGGATGATGAGATGAGGTAAAACGCAAATTACCTATTCGCCGCTCCAATTGGGTTTGCGTTTCTCAGCGAAGGCGCGTGGTCCTTCAATGAAATCAGGGCCTTTGACCATACGGCCAATGGCGTCATATTTCTGCGCAAAGGCCTCCTGGAAGCTCGCAGTATCGAGCCCTTTCATCGCCACTTCTTTAGTTGTGCGCACAGAAGACGGCGAGCATTCGACAATCATGCCGGCCCAGCGCATCGCCGCATCCATCAAGTCTGCCTGCGGCACAACATCATTGACGAAGCCGAGTTCCTTGCCCTCTTCTGCCATCACGTGGCGCCCTGTCAGCATCATGCCCATCGCGCGTTTCAGGCCAATCTGACGCGGCAAGCGGTGCAATCCGCCCGCCAAGGCTGCGAGGCCGACTTTCGGCTCTGGCAAAGCAAATCGGGCATTATCGGAAGCAACGATCAGGTCACAGGCCAGCGCGATCTCAAATCCGCCGCCCATGGCAACACCGTTGACCGCCGCAATCACCGGCTTGAACAGATCATAGCGATTGGTCAGGCCGCCAAATCCACTTGGGACAGGGAACATCTCGCCGCCCTCGGCTTGATAGCGCAGATCATTGCCGGCGCTGAAGGCACGGTCGCCTGCCCCGGTGATGATCGCCACCCAGAGGTCTTTTTCCTGAGCAAACTTGTCGAATACTGCGCCCAGATCACGATTGGCTGGGGGGTGCAGCGCGTTCATCTTCTTGGGCCGGTTCATCTCGACGATAAGGATGTTGCCTTCGACTCTGGTATTTACAAATTCGCTATCAATCATATTGCGCTCCCTGAAGATCTGATTTCGCGCTAGGCTATGACCTGGATAAACCGAATCAAGGATGACGTGGCGACATGTCCGACAAGAATGCCCTGGATCTATCATCGATCGACCCGCCCATCTGGCGCATCATGGTCGATGATGTCGTCTATGGTCCTTACACAATGGGCCAGATGCAAAGCTTCGCTGCAGAAGGCCGTTTGCTCGAGACATCGCAAGTCGCACAAGATGATGGCGGCGCGTTTTTGCTGGCCCGGGCGCATCCGGACCTGATGCCGCTGTTTCAAGCGCCAGCATATATTCCAGCAGCGGCGGCGGCGCTTGAACCCGCCAATTATCTCGTCTCGATCCAAACCGACGGTGATGGCCGCCGCGCGGTGATTTCCTTGCTGAACGAGCTTGGCAAGTTCTCAGAACTGATGCCCGGCTGTTTCATTGTGCATTCGGCCACATCCGTGGTGGAGCTGAGGGCGCAACTCTCAACGCTTCTGGCGGAACGCGGCCGCTGCGTGATCGTTAATGCCAGTACAGGTCAATTGGCCTGGATGGGTCTGACATCAGATGCCGACACGCATGCGAAACTGATCTGGAAGCGCGACAATTAAGCGGCGACTTCAACCTCCTCAGGCGGGATTGGCGCGATCCCGCGGATCATGTCAGCAGCTTTTTCCGCAATCATGATGGTTGGCGCATTGGTGTTCCCACCAATCAAAGTCGGCATCACGGAAGCATCGATCACGCGCAAACCCTCAACACCGCGGACTTTCAGATCGCCGTCCACCGGGGCTTCATCCTGAATGCCCATGGCGACGGTTCCAACCGGATGATAGATTGTCTCGCCATAGGCCCGGATAAAAGCATCGATCTCGTCATCCGACTGAACCTCTACGCCAGGCAGAGCTTCTTTGCCGCGCAATGGCGCCAGCGCTTTCTGACCGGCAATTTCGCGCATCATCTTCACGGATTGACGCATTGTGATCCGGTCGCCTTCGGTGGCCAGATAATTCGGATCAATCGCCGGGTGCTCAAACGGGTCAGAACTGTTGATCAGCACAGTGCCGCGGCTTTCCGGACGCAGCTGGCACGAATGGATCGTGAAGCCGTCTTTCTTATAGTCGTAATTGCCATGATCGCGCATCATCGCGTTGACAAGATGCAATTGGATGTCAGGTCGGTCCAGGCCTTCGCGGGTTTTCAGGAAGGCACCAGCTTGCAGGAAATTGTCCGCGCCGGGTCCTGACTTGGACATCAGATACTTGATCCCCACCGCAAGCTTTTTCAGCCCCGCCTGTTTCGAATAGGCTGATGCTTTCTGCGTCATTTCATGGATGACGGTGACATCCAGATGATCTTGCAGATTGGCGCCGACATTCTTGCTGTCGAAGACGCAGGTCACGCCCTTCTCGCGCAGATGATCCGCCGGTCCGATGCCGGAAAGCTGCAGGATTTGCGGTGACTGAACCGCCCCAGCGCAAAGGATGACTTCTTCCGAGGCATGGATCAGTTCCGGCTCAGCGCCGGGCTTTGCGACGATTTCAACGCCGTGAACCTTGCCGCCATGGAAGACCACTTTCGAGACCAGAGCCGTCGACATGATTGTCAGGTTCGGGCGTTCATTCTCAATCGGACGCAAATAGGCAAATGACGCGCTCCAACGCTCGCCATCATGGATTGTTCGTTGATAAGGTCCAAAGCCTTCTTGCTGGGCGCCATTAAAATCGTCTGTCTTCGGATACCCGGCTTCCTGGCCAGCGCCGACAAACATCTCGTACAGGCTGTCTTCCAGAGGGCTGTCACTGACCCGAAGCGGGCCATCGCCGCCATGAAACGCATCAGCGCCGCGCTCATAGCCTTCTGACTTGCGGAAATACGGCAAAACATCCGCAAAGCCCCATCCGGTCAGTCCACTTTGTCGCCACTGATCATAATCGCGCGCATGGCCGCGAATATAGATCATGCCATTAATCGATGAAGATCCGCCCCAGCCGCGCCCGCGCGGCCACCATAATTTGCGGTCATCCATATGTTTTTGAGGAGTCGTCCAGAACCCCCAATTGTGCGGGTTTTCATTCTTAATCAGACCGCCAACGCCCGCCGGCATGCGAATCAACAGGGATTTGTCTTTTTTGCCCGCTTCGATCAGACAAACTGAAATATTTGGATCTTCACTGAGGCGGTTCGCCAATACGCAGCCGGCGCTACCGGCGCCTACAATGATGTAATCGAAGCCTTTTTTCTGACCCATCTATACGTCCTCTGTGCTTTATCTCAGGGGGCGAATACACCCAGCTTTGCGTTAATTATCAACCATTTGTGAACGGGTCCTGCATATTGTCAATCCGAATACGAACCTGCTTTGGGTGGCGAAAGAATTGGAGCCTCTATGGGTGCCGCGCTCGAAAAACCAGCAAGCGGACAGATAAATGGCCGCGCCAAGCCTGATCGGCGGCGACATTATCGCGTCTCCCTGAAACTGCATGGACGGTTTCTACATGAAGGCACCGATCATACCTTCCTGACGCAGAATGTGTCTTGTGGTGGTGTTTGTGTAC
>CAYGUD010000309.1:0-3513 GCA_964352865.1 uncultured Hyphomonas sp. | reverse complement strand
CCGGGATGTCAAACAAGCCCATGGCCTCCAAGACAAACCGTTCCTGATGTCCGACTTGCAGGATAACGCCTTTCTCGTCGGCGAGATCGGCGAGCCTGTCTGCCGCCGAACCGATCAGCGCCAATGGCTTTTCGATCATCACGTGGCATCCAGCTTCAAGCGCGGCGCGGACAACCGCTTCATGGTAAGTCGCCGGACACGCGACCAGCACGGCGTCGCAAGCGGCCAGCATATCTGCTTGTGACGCAAAGGCGGTGACGCCGTGTTTTTCGGCAAGTGCCGCGCATCGCGCCGCATCAGGATCGAACACACCCAGGAACTCGGTTCTGTCCGAGCCTGCAATCTTGCCGGCATGATAGCCCCCAAAGACCCCTGCTCCGACCAGTCCGGTTTTCAGACTTGCCATTATTTTACTCCACGCTTTGATCGCTCCTTCGCATTTAGTAGGAGTCCTGCGCAACTGAACTTATCGGCAAAATCCATCAAAAGGCATTGCGAATTCTTACAAGCCCCCCTTTGCTTCCGGCGCGGCAGCATCCACATAGCACATCTATAAACAGGAAGGATTTGCTATGAACGCCATCACATCGAAGGACTGGACCCTCGCCAAACGTCCCGTCGGAGAACCTCAAGCCGACGATTTCGGCATGGTCACGAACGAGGCTCCCGCACCAGGCGCCGGTCAAATTCAGGTTCAGAACAGCTGGATGTCTGTCGACCCCTATATGCGTGGCCGGATGTATGACCGGGAAAGCTATGTGCCGCCCTTCCAGATCGGCGAAGTGTTGCAAGGCGGCGCCGTCGGACGTGTGACCGCGTCTAATCACCCGGACTATGCAGTGGGCGATCTGGTTCAGTCCATGGCCGGTTGGCGTGAAGCCTGGACCGCGGCACCAGAAGCCGTCATGGCGCAGAAACTGCCTGGCGATACAGGTCTTCCAGATAGTGCCTTCCTGGGCATTGTCGGCATGCCCGGACTGACCGCTTATGCTGGCATCCTGCGGGTCGCCGAATTGAAAGAAGGCGACGTCGTATTCGTGTCGGGCGCAGCTGGCGCCGTTGGTTCTGCCGTCGTTCAAATCGCGAAAATCAAAGGCTGTACTGTAATCGGATCAGCCGGCGGCACCGAGAAATGCGATCTGGTAAAGTCCCTCGGCGCCGATGTCTGCCTCGATTATCGCGCGGCGGGAGATTATGAAGGCCTGCTGGCGGCCCTTCGAAAAGCTGCTCCTAAAGGCATTGATGTCTATTTTGACAATGTTGGCGGTGACCATCTGGAAGCCGCGATTGAGTGTGCCCGCCCGATGGCGCGTATGGCCATTTGCGGCATGATTTCTCAGTATAATGACACTGAACCTCGTCCCGGCCCGCGCAATATGATTCAAATCGTCGGCAAACAGCTGCAAATCCGTGGCTTCATTGTTTCAACCCATGCGGACATGCTGCCAGACTTCCAGCGCGACATGGTCACTTGGATCAAGGGCGGACAAATGAAGTTCGAAGAGACCGTGATGGAAGGTGTTGAAAATGCACCAAACGCCTTCATGGGGCTTTTCTCCGGCAAAAATAAAGGCAAGATGCTGGTCAAGCTAAGCTAAGGATAGCGTCTCTTCGAGACCAAGCCGACAATGCGCCAGTCCATTTTTGATTTTGTAGACAATCTGGATACGTTACTGGCAGTCATTGTCGGCGCCCTGCTCGCAACCGGCGGCGCAATGGTTGCTGAACTGGTTCAGGACCGCCTTGGCCAAAAACGAAAAGAGCGCGACGCGGCGCGATTCTTCGGTGAAATCCTCGCTTCAGTGGATCTCATTCTCGATCGGGCGTTCGCGACGCTGGATTTTGGCGAACGCTGGGGCGATGTCACCCAAAGACTGTTTCGAACCGCGTTCAACGAAGCTGCAATTTATGAACGCAATCGCGAACGCTTGTTCGAGATCCGCGATATGGACCTTCGGCGGGTCATCCATGTCCACTTCTTGACGGAGATGGTGCCTCTGGTTGCTCTGATCGAACAGAGCCGCGACATCGCAGCGCTCGAAAAAGATCTGAAACACCCTGAAATGCTCAGCGACTTGCAAGTCGATGCCATGAATACTGAATTGGAGCGCCTGAAAGCCGCCCGCGAAGGGGCTTTAGATGCTGTCCGTGCCGAGCATGCAAAGACTGAGGGCATATGCAAACAACTGGAACCGCTGGCCGGGGTCAAATTCTGAGCAATCGCGATACCTTTGACGAAGCATCTACGCCAACAACAACTTAGTAATAAAGATCATCCAAGTCACAAATATAGTATATTGAATTCTTGATTTGAGTAAATTTGTGTACCGGAGACCTGAATGTATCGGCTGTTTGATGCATATATTATTGTCGACTGGAGCGCCGCCGCAAAACCTGTGACGGGCGCCAACTCGATTTGGATTGGTGTGCGCGCCCGGGATGCGCGCCTGAAATTCCAGTTCACCAGCGCTAATCCCAAAACCCGGCTTGAAGCCCGCAAACTGGTCTCTGACCTGGCACAGAAGCTGATTGCGCGGGGCGACAAAGTGCTGATCGGATGCGATTTCGCCTTTGGCTATCCGTCGGGAACCGCCAAGGCCATTGGACTGGATCGCGAAGGTGTGGCGCCGTGGCAGGCCATGCACGCGCATCTCGCGTCGAAAGTGAAAGAGCGCGAGGATAATAGCAATGCTCGCTTCGCCATCGCCGCGGGGCTGAACTATGCCATGACCAAAGGCCCACATCCGTTCTGGGGAACGACCAAAAAGGATCAGGTATCGACGCTGGCCATGAAGAAAGGAGACTTTTCTGGCGCCGCCTCCCTCCCCGAACATCGTCTCAGCGAGGCCTGGATCAAATCACAATTCAAAGCGACGCCGAAAACAGTTTGGCAACTGATTGGCGCTGGCGCCGTCGGCTCACAAACTTTGCTGGGAATCCCGACCGTTGCGCATTTGCGAGACGAAATTGCTGGCGCCCAGATCTGGCCCTTCGAAACGGGCTTCAAATCCCTGACCGCGGATGACCTCGCAAACACGCCTTGCGTGCTCGCCGAAGTCTACCCAAGCACCCTCAAAATGGCCCCGAAATCAGGCGAAGTTCTGGACCTCACACAAGTCAGAATGCTCTCAGAACACCTCGAATCACTCGATTCTGCGGGGAAACTGGCCTCCGCCTTCGGTCCGCCCGATACACTTTCTAGTAGAGAAATTGAGCAAATTACCTGTGAAGAAGGGTGGATTTTGGCAAAATAACGCTGAATCGCCCGTATTTATTGGCTTTTCGGGATTCACGGCCAAATCGAATCATGAACAATGCCCCCAACGGCAATTACCGCCGTTGAACTAAGGGAGATCCCAATGAACAAGGGTGAACTGACCAAAGCAGTGGCAGAAGCCGCAAGCATGTCTCAGGCGGAAGCCGGACGGGCTGTGGACGCTGTCTTTGATTCAATCTCAGGCGCGGTCAAAAGCCGTGACTCAGTCGCCATCGCTGGCTTCGGAACTTTCGTTG
>CAYGUD010000308.1:0-3520 GCA_964352865.1 uncultured Hyphomonas sp. | reverse complement strand
TGCTGATGGCCCGACGACAACAGCTCTGCTTCGTGCTGGCGAATTGGTGGCTTCGAATGGAGAGGCACGCCGAAAGATGAACGAAGGCGCGGTTCGCGTGAATGATGAGAAAGTCGCGGCGGATCAAACCCACAGCTGGACGAACGTGCTCGCTGATGTCGCCGCATTCAAAGTGCAAGTCGGCAAAAAACGGATCGCGCTGGTCAAACCGATTTAAGTCAATCCGCGCTTCCCGGCGTTGGTGACAGGATCTCTTCATCCGGCAAGTCTGGAAGCTTTGCCGATGGCGGTCTGAGATTTGGGTCCACAGGAATGGCTTGCGGGATGGACGTATCAGACGGGTTCTCGAATATCCGGCGCAGAATACCAGGCGTCACGGCAGAGAGTGGGTTCACAGCAACTTGCGCTTTTTCCAGAGTCCCCGCCACAGAATAGGTGATCGAGAAAATACCCTCGCCTTCGCGGCCAACAATCAAGTCGCCGATAATCGGTACCCCGCCGAGCACGGAATTGACCCCAAAGCTCGGGACCAGAACACCGTTCAGATCAATACCTTCACCATCGGTTCCGATCCAGCCATTGACGGTCAAACCGAGCGCCGGACCGCTGGCTCGGCCACCTTCAATCACATAGCGTCCGCCGCCAATTGTGATCGGCGCCTCTATCCACGAGAACAAAACCCCCTCTCCCGACAGCGTATCCGTGAGCCCACGCAACGAGGCTAGAGACAGGATTTGCGTAAAAAACGGCGCATTGATCAGCCGCGTATTTTCAACTGTCGCCCGCAATCGAGCTGGCGCATTGGCCGTGGCCAATGAACCGCGCAGATCAAGAATGCCGCCTTCGATAAAGTCGACCCCAAAAAACGCGCTTGCGAGGTAACCAGCATCGCTGGTCTTCAATTCTATGGCGAGGGGTTGGTCTGCCCCTTCATTGTCAAGATTGGCGATAAACGTCGCGCCTTCGACGGTGTTCCCACTGGCGCGCAGGGTTTTGAACCCCTCTGCCTTGGAGGTCTCAACCAAAAGAGAGGACCCGATCAGTTCCAGGTTTCGGCGCAGGCGCAAACGCTCAACATTCGCGGAGAAGTTCAAGTCTATGCCCGCATCACCGCTTTCCATGCCCCCGACATCGCCAAGCTCTGTAAGCAAGCCGGAAATATCCAGGTACTCGCCGGTCAGCTCTATATTGAATCCGTTTTGTTCTGTTCGCAGGATGCTCCCTGCGACATCGAGCGAGCGATCAATATAAAGGCGGCGCAAATCGAGCGATTGCAAACGACCATCTGCCCCCAGCCGCAGATCGCCGTCCAGCGATGCATCTTCAGCCGTAAACCGCAGCGCCGCTGCCTGTTGTCGCAGATCACCGGTATAGTTCAGTGTGGCTCGCGCATTTTGGCCAGCGGGTTTCACCCAGTCTATTTCATCGAAATCGAGCCTCGCATCGACGAGGTCAAAAGCAAATGTGCCTGACTGCAGACCGTCGGATCCGACTTTGCCTTGCATCTCGACCGGGATTTCGCCGGTAAGGAAGGCACGACCAACCAGGCCAAAAACATTCAAGACATCCGAAGTCAGCACAGCTGTCGCTGACAAGTCTGCGGGTTGGCCTTCATCATCGAAGGAATCTCTCCAGGTGAACTGTATCGGTGACGTGCCCATATTGCTGAAGCCAGTCAGGATCATCCGATCCAGCGTGACATCTATATTGACGTTGCCTTCTGTCAGATCAAATGGTCCCACTGCGCCTTTGAGACCTGCGTCCCGGATTTGACCGCGAACCTCTATAACATGGTCTTCCAGTGGCACGTCATCGAGCGCCGGGCGAATCAGTTTGAACGAAGCTGTGGCATCGCCCGTAACTCGTTCTGGATCAAATCCGGTCTCTTCTTGCAAGCGCAAACGCGAACTGGACAGCTGGCGCAAAATTGAAACAGCCGGCCCTGACCCATAGGCTGTGACGGAGAATGTCTCGCCGCGCGGATTGAAGGCCGGAAAATCTACGGCGCCAGATTGCAGAACCCAATCATCATAAGTTCCTCGGATCAGGGCGATGTCGAGACTGTTCCCGCCGACCCGGCCTGTGCCGACGGCATTTTCGATATGCGGAAAATCGCTAAGGAATTCGACAGCGCCGCCTTCAAAGGCGAAATCCACCAACAGGTCTTCTTCGCGCAGATAGCCTTCGGCCATACTATCCGGTTTGAGACTAATCACAGCTGTCGCGCCAGTTGCTTTGCCTGACAGCAAACGCTCAGAGACGAAATTTCGCGCGCCCCGCCCGAGATCAACCGGCCAATAGGTCAGGATCATCTCCTTGCTGATATCTCCGACCAATTCTGCAGTGATATCGAGCGTGAGAGGGATTTCGCCCTCTTCGTGATCCACCACGAGATCGATTTCGCCATTCGCTTGCAGGCGCGCCGTATCGAGGTCGGCTTCAAATGTCTCAATCACGAAAACTGTAAAATCGTCTGAAACGTCGGCGGCAAGGACAACATTTTCAATCGTCCACGGCGCCTCAAACATACCACTGAAATCCATCTCGAGCTGCTCGGACTCCAGCTCGATGCGGCGCAAGGCATTTTGCGCCAACACATTGGTGATTTGCCCGTTCAGGCGCCCATTAAAACGGTCTGAACCAAGTTGAAGGAAATCGATGCGAACCTGATCTTCACTGGGCAAATACGCCAGAGCTGCCGTGATGTCGCTGATCGTTTCGTCAATTGCATCGATGCGCAGCGCGCCGGTATCGCGGGAAACGACCAGTCCAACTTGAACCAGTCCGTCCGTGCGGTTTACTTCAGCATTGAACGAGGTTCCCAAATGCAGGTCGCTTTGTTCAACGCCTGTCAGCCCAAAGCGCTGCGCCAGATCGGTGATCGGCAAAACGCCGACATCGAAAACAGCGCGCATGGATTGGTACCCGCCATAAGTATCCAGCGAAACGCTGAAGATCTCCGGCAAGCCAACACCTTGTCCATCTCCAGACAATTGAATGGATACATCTTGGTCTGGATGGCTGATTTGGCCGGCAGCAGCAGAAATGGTGCCGATGGCCGCGCGATCCGCATCCAGCACGCGCAAATCAATATCTGAAAAAGCCAGTGCTTCGAGTTCGAAGCTCGCGTCGAACCCCTGCAGACCAACCAGCACGTCACTCAAAACCGCATTGGCGCGGTCCAGCCATTCGGCCGGAGATAGCGGCAGAGCAGCAGCGCGGATCTCTGGCAATGGGTCGCCAGCGACTGTCCACTTGTTCGGTGCGGTGTTCTGAACTTCTATCCAGCCTTGCTTGAGATCGACGTCCAGCACCTCGACGCGTCCGAGCAGAATGGCGCCTGCGTCCAGCGTCAATTCCGCGGTCTGGGCGAATCCGGCTTCGCGGCGGTTCTGATCCTTGAGCGACAAGCCGTCCGCAACAACAAACACCCGTCGGTCGGAAGGCGACCATTGAAGGGTTAGGCGCTCGACAGTGACTGGACGCCCATCTCGGGCGCGGGTGATCGCTTGCTCGACAT
>CAYGUD010000307.1:2497-3524 GCA_964352865.1 uncultured Hyphomonas sp. | reverse complement strand
CGGGGGCAGCACAGGTCCGCCTTGAGCGTGAGCTGTCCTGCTTTTGAAGGCGCCGATTTTGGTCGACACCGCAAATGAAACGCTTCGGCGGACCCCGCTTCACGATATTCATGTCGCGCATGGCGGAAAGCTCGTGCCGTTCGCTGGTTATGAAATGCCGGTTCAATTTGAGGGCGTTAAGCCTGAACACCTGTGGACCCGTGAGCATGCTGGCCTGTTCGATGTCTCGCATATGGGGCCGTGTTTTCTGTTCCTGAAAGAAGGCCTTGGCCAGCCCGACGCGCATGAAAAGATATCTGCGCTGATCGAACGCCTGGTGCCGAGCAATATTGCGATCCTCAAGCCCGGTCAGGGGCGATTGTCGGTCTTGCTCAATGCCGAAGGCGGGATCCTCGATGATCTGATCATTACGCGGATGCCGGGTGAAGGCCTGGATGGCATGCTCTATATTGTCGTCAATGGCGCGGTGAAAGCGCAAGACTGGTCGCATATTGAACGAGAACTGGGCGATGAGGCGATGCTGCAGCGCGCCGATGACCGGATGCTGGTGGCGCTGCAAGGCCCGCAAGCTGAATCCGTGCTGGTCCCACACTTCCCGGAAGTTGCAGATCTGAAATTCATGCGCTGCGCCTACATCCAGAAAGACGATGAGAAATTCATGGTCTCTCGCTCCGGATATACCGGCGAAGACGGGTTTGAGTTGCTATTGCCGAACAATGAAAAAGGCCTCGCCATTGTCGAAGCGCTGCTTGCCGATGAGCGGGTTAAGCCGATCGGTCTTGGCGCCCGCGACAGTTTGCGCCTCGAGGCGGGGCTTTGCCTTTATGGCCATGACATGGACGCAACCCGCGACCCGGTCGAAGCGGACCTTGGCTGGGTGATCCAGAAATCGCGCCGCGAACGGGCTGATTTCCCAGGCGCGGAACGCATTTTGAAGGCCTTCTCTGACGGTCCCGCAGAAAAGCGTGTTGGCATTCAGCCGCTCGAACGCGCCCCGGCGCGAGAAGGAACGGAGATCCATATTGAC
>CAYGUD010000307.1:0-2487 GCA_964352865.1 uncultured Hyphomonas sp. | reverse complement strand
GTGCAAAAGTCGGCATTGTCACTTCAGGCGGTTTCGGCCCGAGCGTCGATCGACCGATTGCGATGGGCTATGTCCGAACTGACCTGGCCGTTCCAGGAACCAAGATTGATTTGATGGTGCGCGGCAAAGCGCGCCTGGCAGAGATTTGCGACCTGCCTTTCGTCCAACCAAATTACAAACGCTAAGGGGTGAGTGAGATGAGCACTTATTTTTCAGAAGACCATGAATGGATCGCCGTCGACGGTGATATTGGGACCATTGGGATTACCAAATATGCGGCAGAGCAGCTTGGCGACGTGGTGTTTGTCGAAGTGCCGGAAGCCGGCGCCAGCTTCGGCAAAGGCGACGACATGGCCGTTGTTGAAAGCGTCAAAGCGGCTTCAGATGTCTATGCGCCCGTGGCGGGCGTAGTGACGGAAGGCAATGGCGATCTCGCTGACGCGCCTGAAACCGTCAACGAAGACCCGGAAGGCAAAGGCTGGTTCTGCAAAATCACGCTGTCTGACAAAAGCGAACTGGATGGCCTGATGGACGCCGACGCTTACAAGACCTATTGCGAGAGCCTGTAGGGCGTGTTGATCGCAGGGCTCTTCTGGGGTTTGGCGGTGATTAATCTGCCGCCCGTCATCGCCGCCTTTGCGCCGAGCCAATTGGTTCGGCTGTATGGTGTGTCGGCGGATGACAAGACCTTGCTGGCATTGCTCCAACACCGGGCCATTCTGCTCGGCATTGTCGGCGCGGGCTGCGCGCTTGCGGCACATATTGAATTGTTTCGCTGGCCAGCTTTATGGGCGGCGAGCGTCAGCATGATTACGTTCCTGGTATTCTGCGCCGTGCAAAAGCAATTCAAAGGTCCACTGCGAAAAATCGCCATCATGGATGCGATTGGTTTGCCTTTGCTGATCTCCCTGTTTCTTATTTTACCCGCCTCGACGGAAGGACCTATCCTATGAGATATCTCCCCCTAACCGCAGAAGATCGCGCCGCGATGCTGACCACGATCGGTGCTAAGTCAGTCGACGATTTCTATGCCGACGTTCCCGAAAGCGCGCGCCTGAGCGGGACGATTAATGGCTTGCCAGACCACCAGGGCGAACTCGCTGTCGAGCGTCATATGGCGCGGCTTGCGGCCAAGAATACAACCGCGAGCGATGGACCATTCTTCGTTGGAGCAGGGGCTTACAAGCACCATGTGCCCGCCAGTGTGGATATGATTATCCAGCGTTCAGAATTTCTCACCACCTATACACCTTACCAGCCTGAAATTGCGCAAGGCACGCTGCAGACTTTGTTCGAGTTTCAGACACAGGTTGCGGCGATGACGGCGATGGATGTCGCTAATGCCAGCATGTATGATGGCTCTACCGCTTGCGCTGAAGCGGCGGTCATGGCGTGCCGTGCAACCCGCCGCAAGAAAGTTGTTCTGTCAGGTGGTCTGCATCCACATTATGCCGCCGCGACACGCCTCCTCTGCGAAGCCCAGGGCATTGAAGTGATTGAACTGGCACCGGCAATTGATGGTGAGCTGGAGCTGGCAAATCATGTCGACGATGCAACCGCGTGCGTCATCGGCCAGTCGCCAAATGTCTTCGGCACAGTCACCGATCTCAGCCCCGTCGCTGAAGCCGCCCATGCCCAGAAAGCTCTCCTGGTCAGCGTTTTCACGGAAGCTGTTTCGCTTGGCATGGTGACACCGCCGGGTGAAATGGGCGCAGATATCGCGGTTGGCGAAGGCCAGTCTATTGGCAACCCGCTAACCTTTGGCGGGCCTTATGTCGGCTTGTTTGCCTGCACGCAAAAACTGGTCCGACAAATGCCCGGACGGCTGTGCGGAGAGACAGTCGATGCGGAAGGCAAACGCGGCTTTGTCTTGACGCTTTCGACTCGCGAGCAACACATTCGCCGCGACAAGGCGACATCAAATATCTGTACAAATTCAGGACTTTGCGCCCTGGCTTTCACCGCTCACATGACCTTGCTGGGCGGCAAAGGCCTTGAACAACTCGCGGTGCTGAATCATGAAGCCGCGTGTGACCTCGCCGACGCCTTAGAGGCGGTTCCCGGGGTTGAGATCCTGACCCCACGTTTCTTCAATGAATTTGCCTTCGAGACCAGTGTCGATGCGGAAGCGGTCCTCGCCATGCTGGACGAACGCGGCGTACTAGGCGGCGTTCGAGCAAGCCGTCTCTTGCCAGAAGGCGGCATGGGCAATGTCATCATTGCTGCCGCGACAGAGTGTACAACACAAGATGATATCGCCGCCTATGCGGCGGCGCTGAAGGAGGTGATCTGATGGGTATGCAGACAATCGGGCGTCCGACGACACCGGCAAATGCAGAGATGACTGAAATCACCACTGTGTCAGGCTCCAGAGGCCTTCTTCAACGCGAAGATCTGATCTTCGAGATTGGATCAACGGATAAGACCGGCGTTGACTTGCCAAAGCCGTCGGGCAGGAAGACCCGCCTTGGCGGGCTCTCGCGCAGA
>CAYGUD010000306.1:0-3538 GCA_964352865.1 uncultured Hyphomonas sp. | reverse complement strand
TTTTCGGCCAGACCGTTCACAGATTCATTGACCGCTGCTTGTTGCGCGCGATGCAATAAGTGCGTGACAGAACGCGCCAGCGTAAATCCAGTGCTCGTCTCTTGCTTGCTCATTGCCGCCGCCTTAGTTCCTGATACAGCCCTATCTACACGCTAAAAGACAAAATTCCGTGTGCAGATCAATTGAATTCTCCCATAAAGCGAGAGGCTGACAGAAAAATGACAGTTAAAGCCAGTCCTGAATTCAGTCTCGAAATCCCGCCCGGCGATGACAAAGAACGCCGGGTTTGCCAGAAATGCGATTTCGTCGACTATCAAAACCCGAAACTCGTTGCTGGATCAGTAGTCCTGAAAGATGACAAGATCCTGCTCTGTAAACGGGCAATCGAACCTCGGAAGGGATTTTGGACTCTTCCGGCCGGTTTTATGGAGCTTGGGGAGTCTGTCGAGGAAGCGGCGCAACGCGAAGCCCAGGAAGAAGCCCTGGCGAATATCGAAATTGATCGCCTCCTGGCGGTTTATTCGGTGCCACGCATCGGTCAGGTGCAAGTGATGTTTCGGGCCCGTCTCTTGGGCGACTATGGAGTCGGTCCAGAAAGCGAAGAGGTCAAACTGGTCGATTGGAAAGATATTCCCTGGTCTGAACTCGCTTTTCCGACTGTGGTCTGGGCCCTAACGCACTATGCAGAAACGCGCCACCAGGACGTGTTCGCGCCGTTTGCGAACCCACCCGGAACTGATGCGCTAACGCGTTAAGCGGCTTTTGGTTCGCGCAAATGCTTTAAGGTGTACGGAACGTTTGCGGCGCCGAATATGAACGTAATGAGCATATTTCCGAACTTCCAATTGGCCCAGACGTCTTCGGCGTTTCTTGACCCAAAGGTCAGGCCGAATAAATCATAGCTTCCAGCTGGGGCCACAGTTGCTCCTAAAACGCGCAAGGGTTCTTCGAAACCGGGGGCGTAATAACGCCACAGGAATTCATTCCAAATCGCCATCGCGACAAAAAACAGGCCCCATCGAATGGCCAAGGTTCGCCAGGCAAAATCCGGCAAATCAAAAACCTTGTCGAACATCACACGCCAAATATTCTGTCCCATGGCGAGGCTGCCAAAGATAACACTTGCCAGAAACAATTGTTGAATCGTCGGTTTTATGTAGAGGAACGACTTTTCCTGCAAAATGATTCCCAGGAGTCCAAACCCGCCCACGATGGCGGCTGTGAAGATCAGAAAGAGCGGCACCTTTTCACCGCGGCGAAGGTAATTCGACACCGCCCAAAGCGTGGCAATTATCAACACGCCAGTCGCCCAGTAGAGCGCCGTATCGGGACTTGCCCACGTGTCATTAATCGAGACGCGGCGCATGATGTTATAGACAAGTATGAAGCCAATCACCGGAACCAGGTCGGCCCATATTTGATTGGCTTTGTCTGCGGCCGTGCCGAGATCGTTTTTCTGTTCGCTCATAGGGTCCTTTACGCAGACGCGTGTGTTTTGGATGCGAGTTTGTCCCTCACAAACCCGCGAGCGCCGCCAGCGTCAAGCAGGAAGGCGAGTAACCCATAGGTTATCCCGCCCGCTGTGATTTTCAGGATTAGTTCCGGCCAGGCGCCAAGATCTGGCAGCGCCCAGATGACTGGCCACATAGCCAATGCTGCGACGGAGACTTTGATCAGGTCCTTGATAGGCAGCGGCAGAGCAATCAGACGGCGGCCTCGTAGCGCCAGTACGGCAACGCCGAGGGCATAGCTGATAAGCGTTGCGGCGACGGCTCCCAGCAATTCAAATTGCGGAATCAGAACGAGGTTGAGCGCGACATTGGTGAGAGCTGGTATCAACATCAGCAAAGCCAGCTCACCTGTGCGATGGGTCAGATGGAAGACCTCTGAATAGTAATGAATAATCAGCCCGTTCAGCAGGCCAGCAAACGCTATCCATGGAATAATCTGCCGGGCGCCATCGCGCACAGCTTCTCCGATCAAGGCTTCGGAGAGAGGCGTCGCGACCAGAGCCAACCCAGTCGCGGCAGGAATGCCAAGCAAAAGCAAAGTCCGAATAAGGTTGCGAGATTCCTGTGCGGCTGCGTCTGCACCGCCGCGCTCATACGCGGCCATCACGAGTGGAATTGCAGCCATCGCGGCCCACGCACAGATCAGTAAAACCGACTTATCGGCGACTCCGTAGCCAGCGGCATATTCACCCACAGAGGCTTCGCCGAGGAACGCCGCAATCAAAAATCGATCTGCTGCTGAAAGTACCAAGTCGAGTACCAGGGCCGCAGCAATCGGCGCGCCAAAAAGCAAGTAAGCGCGCCGCCGTCCGGGGTCTGTCACGCCGCCTTTCGCCTGCTGAAACAGCCAACGTGTTTCGCTAACCATCCAGACTGATCCAGCGATCACCATGCCAATGAATGGCGATGATGCCCCGAATCCGGTTTGCCAGGCGATAAGCGCGCCAAGGAAAAACCCGGCAAGGATATTGGTTGTTGAAATCAACGAATACCGCCCCACGCGCTCGCTGGCGCGATGCGCCTCCAGTGCCATCTGGACCAGGGAGTTGATCGGAACGAGGATCGCTATCCAGGGCAGGATCTTCAGGTATTCCGGCATTTGTCGAAACGCCAAAGCCAATGCACCAATCAGGAGCGCAGCGATGATTAGAGAACGCGCGGTCAGCGATAGCATCGTTCGAAAATGGTCTGGCAGGGTCTTTTTAGCCTCTGCTTCGCCCGCGAACCGAAATGCTGCAGCCTCTGCGGCTGTCAGAGACAACATGTGCACCAAAGCCATGACAGAGAACATCAGGGCATAGCGACCATAATCCTCCGGCCCCAATAGCCGCGTATACACATAGACGCCGCCAAACGCCGCGATGCCGCTGGCGATATTTACCGGCAAATAGCCTGCAAGATGGCGCAACAATTTCATTCTGTAAGCTCTAGCACTGAGTGTGCCAAAACTGAGTTAAGGCGCAAATTCGAGCAAAAACAAGCCAATCGCGAACACGCTTGCGGCTCCAATGCGCAGCCGCCAGAACGCTTCTATCAGGAAGACATCCCCAAATATAGCCCCGAAAACGACTGAGGTTTCGCGAATTGCCGTAACATTTGCGGCCTCCGACATCGTAAATGCCCAGAGTGCAGCGCCATATGAGATTGTCCCCAGAAGACCGCCAATCGCCCCATCTCGAATTTGCGGCGCAATATCAGACCAGACACGGCCCCGGCGGATCCAGACCATGGCGGCCGTTATACCAATCCAGTCAAGCAGAAATAGCCAGACGACGAAGGTAAAGAGCGTCTCGGTGTTCGCTGCGAGCCGCGTACCATTCGCGTCCGCAACGGAATAGAACGCAATTCCCAGAGCCGTCACCATGGCCCAGAACAAGGCGGCCTGTTTGAGCGGCGGATGCTTGCCGCCTTTTTCTTCGGGCATGGCAAAGACAATCAAGGCAGCCGTGGGAAGCAAGAATGCGAAGCAGCCTAAAAGGCTGGGAGACTCGTGAAGGACCATAGTCGCTATGATCGCAGTCAGCAAA
>CAYGUD010000305.1:0-3542 GCA_964352865.1 uncultured Hyphomonas sp. | reverse complement strand
ATTGTCCCGTCCCGGATCACGGCTGTAAACTTCAAGAACCAGCGCAAGCTTGCCAAGGCCATCAAACGTGCCCGCATGCTCGCTCTACTGCCATTCACAGTGAAGTAAGGGAGACCCTGGCAATGCAAGTAATTCTCCTCGAACGCGTTGAAAACCTTGGCGGCCTCGGCGACGAAGTCAGCGTTAAAAACGGTTTTGCACGTAATTTCCTGCTGCCTAAAGGCAAAGCGCTAATCGCGAACAATCAGAACCGTGCCCGGTTCGAAGCTGAACGTGATGCGCTTGAAAAGCGTAACGCCGATGCGCGTGATGCGGCGTCAGCAAGTGGTGCCAACCTGGAAGGTCAGACTTTCGTGTTGATCCGCCAGTCGGGCGCCACAGGCCAGCTTTATGGCTCTGTAAACGCCCGCGACATCGTCGAAATAGCTGGCAATGCAGGCCACACCATCAAGCGTGAGCAAGTGCGTCTGAACGCACCGATCAAGACACTTGGTCTGCACGAAGTTGGTATCCGTCTCCACGCAGAAGTTCGCGTTGATATTTCAATCAACGTCGCACGGTCTGAAGAAGAAGCGGAACGTCAGGCAGCTGGTGAAGACATCATCGAAACGCTACAAGCTGAAACGCACGCAGCCGCAACTGAGCAAGCCTCAGAGATGGCGGAAGCTGCTGCTGAACTCGACACCGCGCCGGACGGCGACGAATAGGTCGGGTATCACATACTAAAACAAAAAGCCGCCCGATCGCCGGGCGGCTTTTTTGTTTCAGGTGATCACATTGTCCTCGCGTCTCAATTGTCAGACACGCTAACCTGCATGTGCCTGATAGCGAAATTCCATCATGCGCGTAAGAAGAGAACTTTCGAAATTGGCCGGCACCGACTTTTGCCCGATGAGCCAGGCATAAACTTCCCAGTCCGGCGTCGACAGTAATCGTTCAAATTCAGACACGTCATCGTCGCTGAGCTCTGATAGATGCGCGTCTGCAAACGACCCCATAAGAAGATCCATTTCGCGAAATCCGCGCCGCCAGGCGCGAAATTTCAATTTCCTGCGACGTTCGTCCAGCACTTCTCGGCTCATCTGAATAACTCCATTTACGCATAACTAAGCCGATACAAGCCACCTGCACAGGGCCTTCGTGTCGCGGCTCTGCTTATCGGCTTGAAAGCACGGCGAAGATCGGCGCATAAAAGGAAAATGCGCGATGAACGTCTCTTTCCTCTGTTTCAGCCCCTCGATGCTCTCCCCGGGATCGGTCCGAAACTGAAACCAACGCTGGAGCGACTTGTGAGCGGCGACTCGGTCTGGGATGTGCTTCTACACATGCCGGAGCGATGGCTGGATCGTCGCCCACGAGACAGCTTCGACGATATCATTCCCGACGAGATTGCCACCGTCCGCGGCGAAGTCCACGCGGTGAAGGCGCCGTATAATGAGCGCGCACCAACCCGAATCCAGTTGTTTGATGGCTCCGGTTTTTTGACCCTGACTTACTTCCGCGCTGACAGTCGATGGCTACAAGGACAGTTCCCCGTTGGCAAAGAGCGCATCGTCTCAGGCAAAGTCACTGAATGGCAAGGCGAGCGCCAAATGAGCCATCCCGATTTTGTCCTCGATCCGGAAAAAGGCGAAATGCCGCCCCCCGTTGAGCCAATTTATCCGCTGACAGCCGGCCTGACGAATAAGCGCGTACATACCACCGTCAGAGCCGCGCTCGACCTGATTCCAGACGGCCTGCCTGAATGGATCGACGCCAACCTGCTGACTCAGAAACACTGGCCCGCGTTCAAAGCCGCGATGCTCGGCGTTCATGCCCCGGAAGCGTGGGATGAAGACGCGATTGAGCGCGCCCGAACACGGCTGGCATATGACGAAGCACTGGCACGTGAGTTGACGTTCTCACGCGCCCGAACGGCGCGACATTCAAGTGCCGCAAATGTCGTCCCGCCGCAAAGCGAAGCACTGAATCGTCTGGTAAAGACTTTGCCTTATACCCCCACCAAAGCACAGATAAGGGCCACCAAAGAAGTCATGGCTGACCTGGGTGAGCCGTTCCCGATGCGCCGCATGCTGCAAGGGGATGTCGGCGCTGGGAAAACGCTGGTTGGCGCATTTGCAGCTGTCCAGGCCGCTGAGGGCGGTTTCCAGACGGCTTTCATGGCGCCGACCGAAGTCCTGGCGCGGCAGCAGTTTGATACGCTGGATCAGCTCCTCTCACCACTCGGCTACTCGGTTGGCGTCCTCACAGGGCGTGACAAGGGCAAAACCCGCGAAGCAACTTTGATGGGGCTTGCGGATGGTTCAATTCAGGTGATCGCAGGAACTCACGCCTTGTTTCAGGAAGGGGTGGGATTCAAACGCCTCGCCATGGTGATCGTTGATGAGCAGCATCGATTTGGCGTCGCCGACCGCATGAAGCTGATGAGCAAAGGCAAGTCACCGCACATGCTGGTCATGTCAGCAACGCCTATCCCGCGCACTCTGGCACAAACGGTACACGGAGATCTTGACGTTTCGATCCTCGATGAGAAACCTGCCGGACGTCAGCCAGTCGAAACCCGGGCTATCCCGGACACGCGTCTGGAGGACGTGATCACCGCCGTCGGACGAGCCCTGGAACGCGGTGAACGGATCTTCTGGGTCTGTCCCCGTGTTGATGCGGATGACGAAGACAATAGCTCCGCCGTATCGCGCGCAGCGATGCTGAAGGATGTGCTACAGACTGATGTGGGCCTGGTCCACGGACGCCTCAAAGGGGAAGACAAAGACACCGCGCTCGACGCCTTCCGGACGGGTGACACCCGGATCCTGGTGGCGACCACTGTCATCGAAGTCGGCGTCGATGTTCCTGAAGCGACCATTATGGTCATCGAGCGCGCCGAAGGCTTTGGTCTGGCCCAGCTTCACCAACTGCGTGGGCGGGTCGGCAGGGGCGCCAAAGCCAGTTTCTGTCTCTTGCTGTACAGGGCACCGCTGACGGAGATGGCGCGCGAACGGCTGGACACTTTGCGACGGACAGAAGATGGATTCGAGATTGCTGAGGCGGATTTCAAACTACGCGGTCCTGGCGACTTGCTCGGCAAAGCGCAATCCGGCTTGATCAATTATCGCCTGATTGAGCTGCCAGTGCACGGCGACTTGATCGATATCGCTCGCAAAGACGCTGAACTCGCAACTGCGCAAGCGGAAACCATAGAGCCTGCGCGGGCTGAGGGCTTAGGATTGCTCAGCCAACTGCTCAGCCCCGACCTTCTGTTCAATGACTGACGCGTCGCTATCAGGCACGGCAAAATCCGGAACCACGAGGCCCGCTGTGAGGATCATCTTAGCGCCTTCTTCGACCGACATTTGAAGCGCCACTGTTTCGGATTCCTCAACATAGATCAGGAAACCGGATGTAGGATTGGGCGATGTCGGTACAAAAACACCGATTTTAGTGGTGCCAAGCTTTGCACCAATCTCTTGTTTCGCGTGCGATGACACGAACCCGATGCACCAGGACCCCTGTTTCGGGTATTCGATCATCACGCAGCGATCGAA
>CAYGUD010000304.1:0-3547 GCA_964352865.1 uncultured Hyphomonas sp. | reverse complement strand
GTTGTTGCCGTCTTTGTCAGCCACAAAATACAGCGTGTTCGGGGCATCCGGATCGCTGAACCCAATCAGTGAAATCCGATTGCGATCCCGCGCGTCCCGGCGGGCAACCGTTTTCCACATCGTGTCGCCCTTGGCGCGCGCAAGCAGAAGAACGGCAGGTCCGTCCGGATCATAGCCTTGTGCTGTACGGGGTTCGCCTTCCCAGTCAAAGCCAACACCACCGACATCTGAATTGCCTTTGAGGACAAGTTCGCGGGCGCCAGAATTGACATTGACCTTGTAGATATTGTTGGCAGTGCCTTCATTGATCGACATTAGGATGTGATCAAAATCATTGCGCAGGGTGTCGACAATGCTGCCTTGGCCAAGAAGCTTGGCAGCACTCTCAGCCGCCGACGCATTGCGGTCCGGCGTTGCGCCTTTCAGCAAGTTCACGCTTTCGCCTGTATTGACGTTGAACGCCAGATAGCGGTTTAGCGAAAACAGTTCTTTCCGGCGCTTTCGCTCCAGCACGAACGAAATGACAATGGTGTCATTATTGACCCAGAACAGCGATCGCGGCTCGGCGTCATCGCCCGTGTCCAGGCGGCGGAGTGAAGTCGCAATATCGGCTGTTTCGAACAGGACGACTTGATAGTCGCCGCCGCGCTCGGTTTTTTGCAGCATGGCGATTTTTTCGCCATCAAATGACATGCGCACGCTGCGAAAATCATTTTCATCTGCCCAGGTTTCTACGGGTATCTCAGTTTGAGCTTGCACAAGCGGTGCTATTCCGAACGCCAATGCAAGCGCTATTACAAACGCTCTTAGTGTCATGTCTCTTCCCCTGAATTTTCACGCACGAGAATAGAATAACCGCATTTTGGAAGTTGTGAAGCGAACCCACGCAGAGCTTATGTATAAAAAAAGCCCGCATCAATCGATGCGGGCTTTCTGATTTCAAGTTTTCAAATCGTATTGATTAGAACGACTTGGAGACGCCTACGAAGAAGCGACGGCCGAAGATGTCGGCACCGCTTTGAATAGCGACGTTGGCGAGACCGAGGTCATCATCAACGCTATCGACATCATCAAACAGGTTCAGGACACCGCCGCGGATAGACCAGTCATCCGCAGTGTAAGCCATGGTCAGATCGTGCTGGAAAGAATTCTCTGTGAATTCTTTTTCAGTACAGTCAGCAACCCGTGCGTTTGCAAACACATCAAAACAGGCAGCAAATGCGTTGCCTTGGTCTGGTGTGCCTTCAAGGGCGCTGATCCAGCGAGTCCGGTAGTTCACAGCGAAGTCTTTCCAATCCGCACGGAAGGTCGAAATCGCCTGATACTCTGGGAACGCACCACCGAGGCGGAGACGACCGAGATTATCAGTCACTGTGCCAGGAGTAGTTTCGTCTTTGTTTTCAAAAGACTGCGTCATGACAAAGTCCCAAGTCAGATCGATTGGATCTTCTGTGAAACGTGTCAGCTCATAGCCAGCATTGATGTTGACGTCATAACCGCGTGATGTGGTTGGTCCGAGGTTGATAGACGCTTCGTTAACAGCAACCAGGTTGCCCGAAGGATCACGAGTTTGGAACGCACAGAGTGGATCTGTGAGACCAACTGAACCAAAGCAATCGCCCAGGATTTGACCACGTGTCAGCTGACCAATCTGGCCAGTGATTTCGTACTCAAAGTAAGTACCTGAGATGCGGAAATCGAACTGGTCGAAGAATGGCTGGTCGAACACGATGCCTGCGAACAGAGCATCAGATTCTTCCGGCGAAACACCGATGTTACCGAAGTTACCAAACGCAACAGGGAGCGAAACGAACGCTGTTGTGGTTGGATCGCCGTCACCTTGGTTGACCGTACCCAGAGTTGTTGGGTCGAGACCAATATCGATACAGTTCTGAATGACAACTGGGTCACGAGTCTCGAGCGCCGGGTCATACTGACCGGTGGTTGAGTCAAGTTGCAGACCGCTAACGATACAAGGGTCAATACGGCTAGGCTGTACGAAGACAGTACCAGTACCGAATTGCTCACCGAGATCTGGTGCACGGAACGATGTTCCGTAACCTGCGCGGAATGTCAGATAGTCATAAGGCGAGTACTCACCTTTGATCTGATATGTCCAAGCTGAACCAGAGAACTCTTCTTCCGTCCAACGAGCAGCGCCTTCAAGGAGAAGAGACTGAGCCAGTGGCTGGTTCTCGAGGATTGGCAGCGAGATCTCCATGAAGCCTTCACGGATGTCACGACGACCGGTTGCACCGAGGTCAGCATCAACACCTTGCAGAAGACCGAAGCGTGTCGAGTCACCTGGTGTGGTTTTGACTTCATCTTCACGATATTCAGCACCGAGAAGGAACTGAGCGTCGCCGCCGTTCGGGAACGAGAACAGCTCGCCCTGAATGAAGGCGTTGAAAATGATTTGCTCAACTTCGGTTTGAACTGTGCCGAGACCGTAAGCAAATTCGTTTTGCTCAGCGGTCGCGAATTGACCAGCAGTCAGGAACTCAGGAACAAATGGGTTCAACGGCACACACGCCAGTGGCGCACGTACTGTATCGAAGCCAAAGAAGCTTGTTCCGCCAGTCGCTGGGTTCGTTCCGGCTGGAGCAGAACAAGTGATGTCGCCGGTAAGCGGATCAATTGAGCTGTTCAGGCCTTGAGCAATACGGTCCTCATTGAGGAAGCCGCCGAGTGCTTGGAAACCATTAGATCTGTGGAAGTTTGCAGAAACTTCGTATGACCAGTTGTCTGTGCCAAGGAAGTTGACTTCTGGCAGATCACCGCGAACGCCGAACAGGCCGCGAGCAACGTCGATCTCTTGGTCAACGGTGTTTTCGACGCTGTACACGAACAGACCTGGTCCACCGAATGGGTTGAACGGATTGGTTGCTGTGAATGGCAGGATTTCCTGGCTGGTCGAACGTGTTTCGAGTTGACGGTTGCCGTAGCTACCTTCGAAGAACAGCGTCATGTCGCCATAGGTGTCGAGATTGTACTCACCGATTGTGTACAGTGAGACGCGCTCGGTTGGCGGCAGGAATGTGTCGTTCAGATCTTGCGGGAAACCGTTGACCGCAGGGTCATTGGTTGGCCGGAAGAAGCTTGCTGGTGGACGCAGGAAGAAGCCTGGCGCGCCGGCAAGAGGGGTAGATCCTGGCGTAATTGGTCCGCCGGTTTCACCGATCACGTTACCAACGCCGCCGACAATAGCGAAGCCAGCTGGTGTGCCCGCACAAATACGACGCTCAGAACCGTCTGGAAGCTGACCGATGTCGGCGTCACAGATTTGATTCGGAATGTCGAAAGTTGTTGAGCCAGAAACAAATCCGTTGTGGATGTCTGGAACAGGGCCGAACATTGAGCTGAGAATGTCACCTTTGGTGATATCGTCCTGAACATTGTACTCCATAGAGAAGCCAATGAAACCGCGGTCATTGTTGACACCGGTTGTGATAGACAGAACGTCGTTTTGTCCCCAGCCGTGCTCACTTTGTGAGCGGAACAGGTTCATTTCAACGCCATCGAAATCTTTACGAAGGACGTAGTTAAC
>CAYGUD010000303.1:0-3548 GCA_964352865.1 uncultured Hyphomonas sp. | reverse complement strand
CAGGCGCATCGACATTGGCGAGCCGGAATTTCATCCCGTCAATTCGGCCAGAATCGCCGTCAGACCAATAAATCGACCCCGTCGATGGGGTCGAATTGGTTTGCACCACAGGCTCCGCGCAGGCGCCGAGAAGCACTAATAGGGGTAGTAAGTCGTGTTTCACACGCGTTGATTGAAACGATTCGCGAAAAATCGGGAGCCTGAGCCTGACCAGCGGCCACAACATTTGCGCATGTACGGGTTTTTGCCGAGGCAAAATTGGCTTAGCCAAAGCGCATGGCCAAGCTTTTAATCATCTATCATTCTCGCACGGGCGGCACGCAGCAAATGGCAGAAGCCGCCCGCAATGCAGCGCAATCCGAAACGCACACCACGCTGCGACGCGCTGGCGAAACCCAGCCTGAGCATTTGCTGGACGCAGACGGATATCTGTTTGCTGCACCGGAAAACCTCGCCGCCTTGTCCGGAGAAATGAAAGAATTCTTTGATCGCTGCTATTATCCCCTGCTCGGAAAGATCGAAGGGCGCCCCTACGCGCAAATGGTCTGCGCCGGGTCTGACGGTTCAAATGCGGTGCGTCAGACGGCGCGCATTGCAACGGGCTGGCGATTGAAAGACGTCCACCCGGCTTTGATCATTTGCACACAGGCGCAGACCCAATCTGAAATTCTGGCCCAGAAAACCCTCTCTGAGCCCGATCTGGATCGGTGTAGAGAGCTCGGCGCAACGCTCGCCGCCGGCCTGTCCATGGGCGTGTTCTGACTATTTCTTGCCGCCAGGTGGCATCGCAGAAACGAAAGCCAAGCCCTCCTCCAGCAACGAAATGATCAGCGCCTGATCTGAAAGCATTTCTTCCGTCACGCAGACATAATCCCGCATCGTCGCGCCATAGGATTTGAACGGACCCGCGCCATATTCGTCCAACAGCTCTTTCTGGCGCGGTTTGGGAAGGCGGATGCCAAGCTGGTTATCCTTATTGATTTGAGAGAACATATGGCCATTGGCCGATGTGTAGGGATTGGCTTTGCCTTTGCGCTCAATTTGGTTCGCGGCTGAAATCGCGGCTTCAAACAAAGCCACCAGGTCATCTCTCGTCATGCTGCCCTCCCATTTACGGATCAGGCATCCTGTTTTGGCGAATTGACGATAAATTCCAAGCCCGCATCAAATGTCGTTTGCCAGGCGACGCGTGCATAACGGTTCAAGCCGATCCGAGAGGCTTTGATCTTGACAATTTCTGGCAGTGTACCGCGACTACGAAACCGAATGCGCGCCCCGGTTTTCGAAACGTCGAGTATGATCCCTTCGCGAGCCTCACCGCCTTCGGTATAGACGGAACACACGCACCATACGCCCTTACGCGGCATGCGGCGGTTCTCGGCACGGGGACGCAAAACGGGAATAGGCCGCTTGGACGAGGAACTCGAAGCGCGTTCCAGGTTGATTTTAAGCTTGTTTTTCGACTTCGACGAAAACATTTCTACACGGGCTCTTGCAAAGCAGTAGTATAGCAAAAATCCCGTTAAGGTTGAATTACCGGATAATTCAAGCCAGCCTCAGGTTCAACACGAGAGGAAACGCCTCTATGCGTCCTTATCAAATTCCAGAATAGCATCGAACTCGTCTTGCGACGCGACGCGAGCAGATCGATTGAGACCAATACGCGACGCCTTCACACGCAGCGCCCCGGATAGCAGGCTTCTATTGGGAAATCTGATACGCGCGTGCGTATCTGAAATCCCGAGCAGCATTCCGTCGCGCGTGGCACCTCTATCAGTATAAATCGTGCAGACGCACCAGACGTCTTTGAGCTCCGGCGCGTTTTCCTCAGAGCTTTCCTCCGTCACCGGAATGCATTCAGAGGCTCTTCGCACCAATGGCTTTGGCGGACGACCGGAACGCAGTCGATTTTTACCCCCAAACGTGGGTTTCTTCATTGCGCCAAACAGTATACGAACCGTTTATACTGTCAATTCGTAAATATTTGCATGCAAATTTGAAACCCAGACACTGGGAATACAAGTACCAGGAAGAGATCACCCTTGCTTTAGTTCATCAAATGGGATGCCCTTATCAACGCGCACGTCCTGCGGCAGGCCAAGCACGCGTTCGGCGATGATATTCTTGAGAATTTCATCTGTCCCGCCCGCAATTCGCAGACCCGGGGCCCACATGAAGCTTTGCTGGAACAGACCATCAGCTGGCATCTCATCACCTGTCATCAGACCATAATGATCTTGCATCTCGATTGCCGAATTACAGATATCCTGCAGCTGATTGGCTGTAATGATCTTACCGATGGAGTTTTCAGGCCCTGGAGTCTGTCCTTTGGAAAGCGCGGTTTGAGTGCGCAGTTTGGTAAGTTTGTAGCCTTGAGCCGCAACATACCAATCTGCGAGTTTATCACGGAAAGCCGCGTCGCTCATTGTCCCGGCATTCTTGGCATAGTCCATGATCTCGGACCAATCAGGGCCCGGCGATCCGCCAACGGCAAGACGCTCATTCATCAATGTCACGATCGCCACTTTCCAGCCCTGGCCGACTTCGCCGAGACGGTCGCTGTCTGGAATCCGGACATCTGTGAAGTAGACTTCGTTAAACTCGCGGCCGCCGGAGGCCTGGTGGATTGGGCGGGCTTCGACGCCTTGCTGCTTCATGTCCACGATGAACATGGTCAGGCCCTTATGCTTGGCCGCTTTCGGGTCGGTGCGCACCAGCAGGATGCCATAATCGGAATAGTGCGCGCCGGACGTCCAGACTTTCTGACCATTGATCACCCACTCATCGCCATCTTTCACGGCGCGGGTTTTCAAGCCAGCGACGTCAGATCCAGCCGACGGTTCGGAGAAGAGCTGGCACCAGATCTCTTCGCCGAGCAGGGCTTTCTGGACATAGCGCTTCTTATGCTCATCAGAGCCAAACGCGATAACCGTTGGAATGCACATGCCCAGACCGATCGTGAATGGACCGCCTGGCGAGTCAAACTTGCCCTCTTCCTGGCCCCAGATGACTTGCTGCATTGGCGTTCCGCCGCGGCCGCCCATTTCCTTTGGCCAAGTGATCTTAGCGTAACCAGCTTTGGCTTTTGTGGCCTGCCATTTTTTGGCTTGCTTCATAAACTCTTCGCCCGACACCCGCTGACGCAAAGGCATCGCGCCTTTTGGTTCCAGGTGTTTGCCAAGAAACGCTCTGGCTTCGGAGCGGAATTCGGCTTCTTCAGGTGTATCGTTGAAATCCATTATTCTCTCTCCGTTCCTTAAGCCGCGTTCTTGAGTTCAAGCGCGCGGACCAATTTCTCTTTCCAAACCTTCGGCGCACCGGCTTGCACAGCAAGCAATTTGGCGCGGCGATAGAAGAGGTGACAGTCCACCTCCCAGGTGAAGCCCATACCGCCATGCGTCTGGATGTTTTCTTTTGATGCGAACCAGAAGGCTTCGCTGGCAGCGAGGCGCGAGGCCGCCGCGGCTTCTGGCAGTTCAGCGGCATCTGTCGACAGCGCCCAGGCACCATAATAGCAGTTCGAACGTGCCACTTCGTTTTTGACATAC
>CAYGUD010000302.1:0-3574 GCA_964352865.1 uncultured Hyphomonas sp. | reverse complement strand
CTTCCCCATGACGCTAAAAGAAGACGCCGTGCTGTGGACGAAGAAACAGGATCGCGATGAAGCCAGTTGGCAGGATTCCGAGTTGGTTTTCGTCGGCTATGGCGTTGTGGCACCGGAATATGGTTGGAATGATTATGCGGGCCTCGATGTCGAAGGCAAAACCGTTGTCATGCTGGTCAACGACCCTGGCTATGCCCGCGAAGATGAGCTCTTCAAAGGCAAATCGATGACTTATTATGGCCGCTGGACCTACAAGTTTGAAGAAGCTGGGCGCCAAGGCGCGACCGGCGCCATCATCGTCCACGAAACCGCTCCGGCCTCTTATGGCTGGGACGTCGTAGCCAATTCCTGGTCAGGCGCGCAAGCTGACCTGATCCGCGCCGATGGCGGCAATAACCGAACCCTGTTCGAAGCCTGGATCACCGAGGAAACAGCGCGCGCGCTGTTCGCAGAAGCAGGTCTCGATTTCTCGAGAATGAAACGTGATGCCAAGGCTGAGGGCTTTTCTCCAGTTGATATGGGCGAACTGACAGTCAGCGGCGCGCTGAGCCAAACCGTTTCAACAACAGAATCTCGCAACGTCGCTGGCATGTTACCAGGCACAACGGCTCCCGATGAATACGCTTTATTCACCGCGCACTGGGACCATCTCGGTAAGAAATCGTCGGAGCGCGACGGCGAACCGACACAGGATTTCTATCGCGACGATATTTTCAACGGCGCCGTCGACAATGCTACCGGCATGTCGGCGCTACTCGAGATTGCTGAAGCCATGGCAGCGCAAGAGCTCGATCGCTCGGCGCTCTTTCTGGCTGTAACTTTGGAAGAGTCTGGCCTGCTAGGCTCTGCCTTTTATGCAGAAAGTCCAACTGTACCGATGAACCAGATTGTCGCTGGATTGAACATGGACGGCATGCTGCCAGTTGGCCGCACGAAAGATATGGTCGTCGTAGGCTATGGCGCTTCAGAGCTCGAAGACCTCTTGAAAGCGCACCTCGATGCGACAGATCGGGTCATCGTTCCAGACCCAAATCCACAGGCTGGATATTTCTATCGCTCAGACCATGTCTCATTCGCCAAAAAGGGCGTGCCAATGCTGTATGCAGATGGCGGCATCGACAAGCGCGATGGCGGCGTTGCTGCCGGTAAAGCCTTCGCCGACACCTATACCGCCCAGCGCTATCACAAGCCGATGGATGAATATTCTGAGGATTGGGATCTTTCTGGAATGGAAGAAGATATAACGGCGCTATACACAGTCGGCTTGGGTATTCTGCAATCAGATGCCTGGCCAACCTGGTACCCTGGAAACGAGTTCGAAGCCATCCGCCAAGCCTCACTCGCCGAGCGGGAACAGTAGCCGTTGCTTTCCTATCAGCACGGCTATCACGCTGGAAATCAGGCCGACGTGCTAAAACACGCCATCCTGCACGCCGTGCTGACTTCGGAAGCGGAAGCCGAGCGCCAATTGCTTTATGTTGAAACGCATGCCGCGAGAGGGTTTTACGATCTGGGCGGCAGCCAATCCCAGAAGACGGGCGAGGCGGAACGCGGTGTCTTGGCCATGCCCAAGGCCAACCAGGCCGCAAACGCGCTGCGGCCATGGCTTCAGCACGTCCAAAGCAAAGGTCCATCATCCTATCCAGGGTCACCTGCCCTGGCCTCTCAGATACTCGGTGACAAGGCGCGGATGGTCCTGTTTGAGCTGCACAAGGCTGAACACAAAGCCCTGACGCAGGCCTTGCAGAATGACAAACGCGTACAGATCCGCAAGGAAGATGGCTATCGCGGTGCGCTACGCCTGCAGCCAAGACGCGGCGAGAATATGCTGCTTATGCTCGACCCCAGTTACGAAACAGATGCAGACATGGACGCGTTGGCCAATTGGGTGCCACGCGCCATGCGCAAATGGCCGAAGGCGCAATTCCTGATTTGGTTGCCACTATTCGCGGACGGCCGAGAAGAAGCGTTTGGTGAATTCCTGGCCAGCCTCGACGAAGGCTTTGTCGCCGGCAGTCGCTGGAGCCGAGAGAGTGAAGATCCATCAGCATTGGAGGGGTCCGCGATGATCGGTCTGAGGATAGGCGGCGGCGCAGCCCGAAAGTCGTTTGCAATCGCCGCTGAATTGGACAAACTATGGCGGCAAGGGTCGCCGGATTGATTGGCTATTGGAGCTTTGAGTTGAATTTGTTCTTTCGCCGCATCTGGGTTCTGTTCGTCGCAATGTTCTCGACAAAACGCGGTCCCCTGAACCGACCGTACGTTCTGAACTACCGGGTCTGGCTGACGGACCAGGATATGTTCATGCATATGACCAATAGCCGGTATTTATCTTTCAGCGATCTGGCGCGCCTCAACTTGCTGGTTCGAACAGGTCTCGCAAATGCCTTGCACAAGAATGGCTGGCAGTTGGAAATATGTGGTCAGACACGCACGCTGACCCGGATGCTGAAGGCCCCGCAGGCGTTCAAAATGATCTGTGAGATTGACGGTTGGACCGATACACACATCGCTTTCAATCACGTATTTCAACGCCGAAGCAGCACTCACGCTGCGGTGAATACGCTGATGCGTGTCGCTGACGCCGACGGCAACACCATTAAACCGCAAGCGTTGATTGACGCCGTTAGTTGGACAGAAACATCCCCAGATTTGCCTGAGTACTTTGCGGGTTTGATGCAAGAGCTTGCTCCATCCACGACTTAATCCTGGGCACCACGCAAAGAACAACTGATAAATGAAATAAAGTAATTACACTTTTCGATTGTGTGAATACTTGTTTTATTCTACGTTGAGAGCATATTCGAATCAGGGGTTAAAATGAAAAGCAGTAATCCGCATTGGACATTTTACGCTGAAGTATTGGAGCGCTCGCTGAAGGATTTGGAAACCGTATGCTCCGCGTCTCCAGGCACGTCAGAGTTCGATTTCCTGCGCACAGAATCTCCAGCGATTATTGTCGAAGCGCGTGAGGCCCTCTCTGCACTTGAAACATATCTGCGGGCGTTCGATCGTACTTCACTTTCCGCGAGCATCAAAGCGACCCAGCACTAAGCTGCGCTACGTCAAGCTTGATTAGAATGCGAGCTGGGCACACAGTGTCGTCAAAACGGAGACGACTATGGGTATGCAGCACCTGATCACCAAATCCAATTTGCGCGAAACGAAATGGCACAACGCCGCGCCGCAGACCTTGAGCGCAGGCGAAGTGCGCCTCAACATCGATGCCTTTGCTTTAACAGCCAATAATGTGACTTATGCCGCATTTGGCGGCGCACCAATGCACTATTGGAACTTCTTTCCAACCACCGATCAGAACATGGGCCGCGTGCCGGTCTGGGGCTTCGCCACTGTCGCCGAATCAAAGGCGGAAGGTATCGAAGTCGGCAAACGGCTATATGGCTATTACCCAATCTCGGAGGAACTTGTCGTCACGCCGATGAAGACTTCAGATCGCGGCTTCTTTGATGGCGCTGCACATCGTCAGGGGCTCGCGCCAATCTACAATTTCTATAGTTTCAACGACACTGATCCATCCTATGTAGACGGCACCGAGCCGCAGCAAATGCTCTTC
>CAYGUD010000301.1:1034-3576 GCA_964352865.1 uncultured Hyphomonas sp. | reverse complement strand
GCCCTTAACCAATCACAGACATTCACGAAAACCCGTTCTGCAACAGAGCGGGTTTTCTATTGTGGGAACTTTTCTCACGGCCAAACACGGCCTTCATCATCCAATTGGGAGCAAAGCGCTCAACGCGCGGATGCCGTTCCAGGACGCCTTCCATCCACCGGCGGCCCCAAATGGAGTTACGGCCAAGCAGAACCACCCCGAGAATCGCGATCGGCAGGCCGATTGGCAAGAGCGGTGTCACAAAAGCGATGGGAATAGCAATCGCGATCAGGGCCAATCCCAATAATGCAAAGGCCTGGCGCACCAGGTTGCGCACGCTGGCGCCAACCACACCAAGCGGGGCGCTCGCCGCGCCTTGCTTGAGCGGCTCTTTGTCAAATGAGGATGATCCGTCTGGCATAGCTTCTTATATGGTTCCGGAACTCACCGTTCCAACAAAATTTGACTGAATAATGACTCTGGCAAGGTTGAACGGTTTTGCCTACACAAATTCAGTTGAAATGACGTGAATTTCATAACGAAGTTTCGTGTAGAACACACTGGTGGACACTTGGGACAGCTTAGATCGATCCAGGCCTTGCGGGGAATCGCGGCGCTCGCCGTGATGTTTGCCCACTTGCACGGTGTCGAAGCCCGGCACTCTGGCGAAGACCCGGTCCTGTCGGTTGCATGGATTGCCGGTGTCAGCGGTGTCGATCTGGTTTTCGTTATTTCCGGTTTCATTATGGTCTGGGTCGCGGGCGACACTGTGCCCACCCGCCAGAATGCGGCGAAATTCCTATTCGCGCGTATCATGCGTATCTACCCGCTCTGGTGGCTCTTCGCAGGGGCGATGGCGGTTTATTTCCTTTTGGCCTACGGGACGCCATGGGATGCTGAAAACCTCTCGGCGTCGAATGTCAGCGGCGCCGAGCACTTGATAAAGTCTTTCCTGCTGATTCCGCACGATGTTTTCCCGATTCTGCCGCTTGGTTGGACTCTGATGCATGAAATGTATTTTTATGTCGTGTTCGCGCTGATCCTGCTTCTGCCTCAACAGTTTCGCTTTCGCGCTTGTTTTCTCTGGGCGCTGATCATCATGGCAGCGGTCTCGGCGCAGATAACGGGCTTTTTCGCCAACACGTTACTGAACCTGATCTTATTCCCGATGACATTGGAATTCCTATTCGGCGCTGGCGCGGCCTGGATGATCAAAGCCGGGTGGACGCAATATCGTTGGCCCGCCCTCGGGCTGGGCCTGATTGGGCTTGTGCTGGCCTATGTGAATGTCGACTTTCTCAGCACAGATACACTCTTGCCAACCGTCCGCACATTCGCGTACGGGCCGGCTTTTGCCTTGCTTGTTTACGCCCTCGTCGCGATTGAGCGCAGGTCCAATTTGGGCCGCTACATTCCGCAATTTGCGGTGCGATTGGGCGATTGGAGCTATTCCCTCTATTTGTGCCACCTGCTGGTGATTGGCGCCATCGCACGCGTATTTTTCACCTATTTTGGGCAAGCAGGGATCTTCGATAATATCGCTTTCCTGTTGATCAGCATCATTGCCAGCGTGGCCCTGTCGGGCCTGGTTTATCGAGTCTTCGAACGTCCCGTTCTAGCGGTCTCCAAGCGTGCGCGGTCGGCCTGGTTTGCTGACGATGATATTGCTCGCGTCGAAGCGACAGCACGCAACTAGTCCCAGCGTCTCAATATCTGCGCCTCGTATTGAGCCCAACTCACAAAACCTGAAAGTCAGTTTCACATCTCTTTGGGAGCGGTATGAAACAGCTTAACTCCATTCAGGCTTTAAGAGGGATCGCGGCGTTCGGCGTATTCTGTTGCCATCTCATTTCGATTGAACACTCCGTATCCGGGCGTCCGGCAAAGCTCACGGGTCTGGCAGATTCCGGCGCCTATGGAGTCGATCTATTCTTCGTGATTTCTGGTTTCGTGATGGTATGGGTCGCCGCGGAATTGCCACGAGGCTGGCGCAGTGCGCAGGCATTCCTGATTGCGCGGATTGTCAGAATCTATCCGCTTTGGTGGATGTTCGCAGGGCTCGCTGCGATCGGATATGTACTGCTCTATCACGTCCCATGGGATGCCCCGCGCGTCGCCGGCATGGACGTATCCGGACCATCGCATTTACTGCATTCGCTCGCTTTGTGGCCACAGCCCGGGCACCCGGTTCTAGGCGCTGGCTGGACCCTGGTGCATGAGATGTATTTTTATGTCGGGTTCACCATATTGATCCTGCTCACCCCGATTAATTATCGGTTTCGAGTGCTTTTGGGCTGGGGGATCGCCGTCATAATTGGCGCCCTCAATGGACTCTCAACCGGGTTTGCCAGCAACGCTTTGGGGCTAATTTTTCACCCTATGACGTTGCAATTCATTTTTGGCGCTGCAATCGCTTATGCGCTGAAACGGGATATTCGGCACCGGGCACGACTAGCCGTGTGGGTTGGAATATTGCTCCTGGTGATCGGCATCACGCGCCTGGACATCGCGATCTATCAGGGAGTTTCTGATCTAATTGGTGCCGCTCCAATGCCCGCGGAAA
>CAYGUD010000301.1:0-1024 GCA_964352865.1 uncultured Hyphomonas sp. | reverse complement strand
GGTCTGGTCTGCCTGGAACGCGCGCCATCGAACGCGCTCACGCTCCCGAAGACACTCATGCGGCTGGGGGATTGGAGCTATTCGCTCTATCTCTGTCATATGCTCACAATAAGCGTCGCGGCGCGGGCGACATATGCTGTGATGGATGCAGCAAGTCCGTGGTCGATCGCTGTATTTTTTATCGCGGCGACAAGCCTGACGCTTGCCACCGCGTGGTTGAGTTTTGAATTCGTTGAGCGCCCGCTCATTGCCTATTTCAAACGACATCGCGGCGCAGCCTCAAAGCCTCAAATATCTTCGCAAGCCTTGGCTTGAGCTGAGGTTTACTCCGCCGCAATCGCCTCAGGTTCTGGCGCTGTCCATTTGAGAATTGGCTTACGCGCGGCGCGCGTTTCATCAAGCCGTTTCATCGGCGCAAGATATGGCGCGCCTTTCAAGGCCGCATCGCCGCGCGCGGCACGTCCCGCGATATCTGCCAGCGCATCACAGAACCGGTCGAGCTCTTGCTTGCTCTCTGTTTCTGTTGGCTCGATCAACATCGCGCCATGCACGACCAGCGGGAAATACATCGTCATCGGATGATAGCCCTCATCGATCAGGGCTTTGGCGATATCGATGGTCTCTATGCCGTCCGCCGTGAAGGCATCAGAGAAGAGGGCTTCGTGCATGCAATAGCCATCAAATGCGGGCGTCATGACGTCTTTCAGCCGGGCCTGAACATAGTTGGCGTTGAGAACAGCATCTTCTGCGACTTGTTTCAATCCGTCAGCGCCGTGGCTCAGCATATAAGTCAGCGCACGCACGAACATTCCCATCTGGCCATGGAAAGCCACCATACGGCCAAACGCTTCTGCGCCCTTGCCTTCAATATCCTCAACAAGGTGAAAGCCATCTTCGTTTTTGATCACGAATGGAACGGGGGCAAAAGGCGCCAGCGCGTCTGAAAGAACAGTCGGGCCAGAGCCCGGACCGCCGCCGCCATGCGGCGTTGAAAAGGTCTTGTGCAAGTTGATATGCATCGCAT
>CAYGUD010000300.1:0-3577 GCA_964352865.1 uncultured Hyphomonas sp. | reverse complement strand
ATTATCTATGCCGCGAGTTCAGTGGCGGGTCTAGGTCGCGGCGCAATAGGGCGTGACGAGACCGTCGGCAGGAACGACGATTTAGGAGATTGAGCTGCGCCCGCATTCGATAATCCTTGCTCACTTGAATTTTTCGAACGAAACAATGCCGATGGGTGATTTGGGTAACATAGATGTCAGCTGGCGGTCTGCTCTGATGCTGGCTGTTTGCGGTCCGTTAGTGATTGTCGCAATGATGCTTTTCTTTCGCCGTGTGGAGAGAGAAGCTAATTTTTGGTTAGCGCTTTTTCTTGTCGCGACGGTGATCGCACAAGGTCCTCAAATCATCGGGTTTTCCGGGTTCTATACCGTATGGCCAGGCCTGACCTTCGCGCCTTTTGCTGTCACGCTGTATTTTGGTCCGTTGATCTATTTACATGCAGATAGACTGATGCGAGGCGGCGCACTGGGTTGGCGAAGATACCTTATTCTTCCGGGGATTGTTCAGACGCTCTATTATTCCTGGGCGTTTCTCTCGCTTGGCGATTATCGCGCAAAGTGGGCCTATAATGACGCCATACATATGCGCTATGTTGAACCTGTTGAAACGCTACTCGCGATCACACTCTTGGTCGCGGCATTCATTGCTGTCGTTCGAATGGTTACACGCTATAGAGTGTTTCTGGATCACACCCAGTCAGCCGCGCGAGAATTTGACCCAACCTGGCTAAACCGGCTGGTGATCGCATTAAGCGCAGCAATCGTTGTCTTTGTGGGGTTGGAGTTCACTCCAATCTTTATCCACCCAATCAGTTATGTCAGTGCGTTCCCGGCTCAGATCATTCTAACAATGATTGTCGCCTGGCTCGGGTTCGAAGCTTTGATCCGGACCCAGACCCAGTTTCCCAAATTCTCAGAATGGGCGAAGGATTTGGCTAAATCTGCGGAGCCATCCGAACAAGATTGGTCCGAACGGGGAAACAATCTTCGAGAAGCTGTCACAAAGGGGCGTTGGTACTTGGAGCCACGCATCTCGATCCGGCAGCTGGCCGAAAGAATGGGCAGTAATGAGACCTATATTTCTCGCGCGCTAAATCAGGGCCTGGGCGTAAGCTTCAACACGTTTATCAACGGTCTTCGGATTGAGCACGCTAAACAGATGATTGTCAGAAGCGATAAGAGCCTGTTGGAAATCGCGTTCGATTCCGGTTTCAATTCGAAAGCAACATTCAACCGCGTTTTCAGAACACATAGCGGCGCCACTCCCAGCGCATATAAGACGTCTCAACGACCGTAAAACAGGTCTCATTATCCATATTGGGGCGATTCAGACCGCTCAAGGACGCAAATCTCCATCATCGACAACGAACACGCCGACTGGCGAGATGGAGACGAATTATGTCAGAGACCCCGGCCGACGCATCAGAGCGTACCAGCCTGAAATTGAGCTTTTCGAGGTTCGATCGTATGGCATCCGTATTCGCTGTAGCGTTATCAATTGCCGCTTTGCTCGTCTCGCTGGTTGAAGTTGCGACTGTCAGAGCGCAACAACGCGCAACCGCCTGGCCATATGTTGAAGTCTCTGCCTCGTACTCTGATGACGGCTTCCAGTTGGAGCTTACGAATAAAGGGGTCGGACCGGCCTTGATGAGTGATGTGCGTTTGACCAGAAACAGTCAGCCCATCGACAATCTCGATAGCTTCATCGCAGAGACGGTCGGAGAGGCCGACGCCTTCAGTTACGATCTGTATTCGACTTCCAATCCATCAAATAGCGTCATCGCTGCAGGTGAAACCATAACGCTTTTCTCAGTTCCCTGGGAGCCGCGTACCCGCAAGTTCGTCTCGGCATTGGACGGTCTGATCGACGTGGAGACCTGCTATTGTTCCATTCATCGCGAGTGTTGGAGCACCAAGCTTTCGGAAGAGCGCACGCGTCCTGCCAAGCTCTGCAAAACCGGCATCACATCCTAAATTTCCACGCCATTTTACCCAAAGACGGAGATAATTTATGAAAATCCTTATTGCTGTCGCGCTCGCCACCTCGATATTGGCAGGTTGTGTCGCGATGCCAGAAGCCAACGATGTCCAAAGCGTGCAGGCCGCTCAAACCAGCGCAGCGGAAATCGCCGCAGACCTGGCAACCCTGGAAGGAAAAGAATGGTCTGGGTCATTATCTTATCTGGACTATTCAAAGGGCACTCGAGAAGCGATCGCCGTGAGCCTCAAATTCGAACCCGTGGCGGAGACCTCGATCGCTTTTGCAATCAAGTATCCAGGCGAAGCTCAGTATAACTCGCGAGAAAACTATAAATGGAGTGAAGACGGCCGCCGTTTGAATGACGCAGAGATTGTCAGCCGGACCATACTGCCTGGGGGCGCGGTCGAGATCGTTACGGAATCCGAAGGGATAGATGATCGCCGCATGGCTCATATCCGAACCACCTACGCCATATCTTCGGAACAATTCTTGGTACGCAAGGACGTAAAGTTTTCCGAAGACGACACGTTTTTCAATCGAAATGAATATGCTCTTTCGCGCTAGAGTGACCTTTTTGGAACGAAAGGTCGCTGTGTGGCTAAGGTCCACTTTGACGCCGAGTGCAGAAAGGAGGTCTGCCTCCATTCCCGCCGCTCTCCACGGCTGAGCTGTGCTCAGACCGTGGCGCCCATCGCGGATGGGTGCCTCTCTTTCCGGGGGAAATCGCTGGATCACCATGCGGCGGTCCTCGCCCCTCTCCCGGCTGCGGGAGAGGGGTTGGGGTGAGGGCGTGTTCGAAACACTTGTGCCCTCATCCCCGGCCCTTCTCGGGGCAATCGTATACGATTGCCATTCCCTCGAAGCCCGCGATCGGGAGAAGGGGGCGCGCGAGGATGGTCATGCGCGTTCGACTAAAAGTCTCTCCGTTCCTGCCGCTCCCCACGGCGAGCACAGCGAGACCGTGGGGCCCATCACGATCCATTTCCCTTGGATAGAGACGCCGCAATCCGAGATGGCCTCCACGGTCTGAGCAGAGCTCAGCCGTGGAGAGCGGTGGGAATGGGTGAGGAAAGACCGGGCTCAATCCGACCGGGTTCAGCCTGACCTATAGTCCCTGCCATGATCATCCATCGCTATCTTCGGGCTCATTATCAGCAGGTGCCGGTCTATTTCTGGCCGATCCTGTTCTTTGAGCTGTGGCGCGTGGATCGATGGAGCGCGGAGACTGGGCGTCAGGCTTTTGTGCAAGTTGATCGCTATGGCCGCGCCTGGGTGCCCTATTTTGAAGGCATGGCGCGGAATTTTGCGGCCTATGATATAGCGACGCGGTTCTATTCGCCGCGTGACATTGACGCGCTTTGCCCGGATGTGTTCGAGCAGGCGCTTGAAACCCTTACCGTCGACGCCTGCGAAAGCAGGGGTCCAGGGACCGGTCTCGCCAATAGTCCAAGTGGTGCGTTCATGCCATGGACCCCAGCTTTCGCTGGCGTCTGCGGAGACTGGGTGCGTCTCGAGCCCGGCTAGCATCACGCCCTTCAACTCCGAAAACGCCTCATCCCGAGCTAGATCGAAGGACGGGGCCGCGCTTAGCCGAAGGCGCGCATCAAACACAAATAT
>CAYGUD010000299.1:0-3584 GCA_964352865.1 uncultured Hyphomonas sp. | reverse complement strand
CACCAAGTCAGCGCGGGTGCCAGTATACTTCACAGCGCCGGTTGCGCGATCCTTGCCTTCGAACAGCTCTCCGCTGGCATCGGCTGTCCACTCATTGCTCATGTCGAGCAGGTTGACGAAAAAGTCATTGCTCAGTGTACCGACATTGTCCGTCAGAACGCCGTGGGTCGAGCCCGCCGCATTCGCACCGAGGACCCGCAAACCGCCAACCAGAACCGTCATCTCAGGGGCAGAAAGCTTGAGCAGAGCCGCTTTGTCGACAAGCATGGTTTCTGTCGAACGCGGGTCTTCAGACTTGTTATAGTTCCGGAAGCCGTCAATTTTTGGCTCCAGCGGCTCAAACGCCTCAACATCCGTCCACTCTTGTGTCGCGTCGCCGCGGCCAGGTGTGAAAGGAACGCTGGCACCAGACGCTTTCTCAATCGCGGCGCAACCGCCAAGCACGATCAGGTCAGCCAGAGAGATCTTGTTGCCGCTCGCATTGAACTGGCTCTGGATCTCTTCAAGCTTTGCGATCACCGCAGGCACGCCAGAAGAGACATTAATGTCCCAGTCTTTTTGCGGTGCGAGGCGAATACGCGCGCCGTTTGCGCCGCCGCGCTTATCAGAGTCGCGGAAGGTCGAGGCAGAGGCCCAAGCCGTGTTCACCAGCTGCGACACAGTCAGACCTGAGGACAGGATAACCGTCTTCAGTTCAGCAATCTCTGCGTCCGTCACCAATGGGCCTTCTGGCGCTGGAATTGGATCCTGCCAGATCAGATCTTCAGATGGCGCTTCTGGACCGATATAACGCGTCTTCGGGCCCATATCGCGGTGGGTCAGCTTGAACCATGCCCGCGCATAAGCATCCGCGAACTTGTCGGGATTAGCCAGGAAGTCTGCTGAAATCTTGGCATAATCCGGGAACAGTTTGAGCGACATGTCAGCCGTCGTCATCATCAGCGGCTGCGTTTTTGACGGGTCATGTGCCATCGGCGCTTCAGGGGCACCCTGGCCGGGGACCGGCTGCCACTGAATGTGGCCGGCTGGGCTGGTGACCTTCTCCCAATCATATTTCAGAAGGTTTTCGAAATAGGTCATGTCCCATGTGTCCGGGGTCGGTGTCCAAGGGCCTTCGAAACCAGCAGTTGTGGTATCGTCGCCTTTGCCGGACGCATGGCTATTCATCCAGCCAAAGCCCATATTCTCCATTGGGGCGCCTTCCGGCTCAACGCCGACCAGGTCTTCTGACCCGGCGCCATGGCCTTTACCGAAGGTGTGCCCCCCTGCGACCAGAGCGACAGTTTCTTCGTCATTCATCGCCATCCGTGCAAATGTCACACGAATATCGTGGGCTTCCGCGATCGGATCTGGAACTGCGTCCGGGCCTTCTGGATTAACGTAGATCAGGCCCATCATCACAGCGCCGAGCGGCGTGTCGAGCTTATAGGCATCAGCGTCATTCGCTTTATAGTCGCGCTGGCCCGCATAGCGGCTTTTCTCATTGCCTGAGGCGAGCAGCCAATCGGCTTCTGGACCCCAATAAATATCTTCTTCAGGTTCGAACCAATCGGCACGACCACCAGAGAATCCAAATGTCTTGAGACCACCAACTTCCATGCCGACATTCGCCGCCAGAATCATCAGATCCGCCCAGGAGATTTTGTTGCCATACTTTTGTTTGATCGGCCAAAGAAGGCGGCGCGCTTTGTCCAAATTGCCATTGTCCGGCCAGCTGTTCAGAGGCGCGAAACGCTGCGAACCGGAATTGGCACCGCCGCGGCCATCATAGGTCCGGTAGGTGCCGGCGCTGTGCCATGCCATGCGGACGAAGAAGCCCGTATAGTTGCCATAGTCAGCTGGCCACCAGTCCTGGCTGTCTGTGACCAGCTCGGCGAGATCTTTTTTCAGGGCATCATAGTCAAGCGATTTGAACGCTTCGGCATAATCAAAATCGTCTTCCAGTGGGCTGACTTGCGGGGCATTCTGGTTGAGCAATTTCAAATTAAGTTGCTCGGGCCACCAGCCCTTGTTTGCGAGGTCGCCAGTCTTGAAACCGCCGTGAACCGGGCATTTCATGTCATCAGCCATAAAGTCTCCTGTTGTGATCTGTTTTGTATGTTGGATTGAGTGCGAATCTATTCCAACGGATTACCGCGCCCGCGCTTATTAATCCAATTAATAATAACGCTACCTTCCAAAGGTTTTAACTATACCGCACATCCCAATAGGCGAATTCAGTTCGCGTGAGAGGTTAAGCAGATTGCGCAAATTTGTTGAACAGCCTTTACTCTTGGTCTGAGGCTTGCGTCTCGGACCGGATAGAGCCTGCGAATTTCGCTTAGGAGGCGAAAACTATGTCGTTTTGCAACAAGATACTGGCCGGAATTGCCCTGACACTGACGTTCAGCGCGCCCGCATTCGCGGATGGCACAACCAGCCAACGCGTCAATCGCGGCCCTGCACCCGTACAAGCCCACCAGCCGGTGCCGCCTGAGCCGGGCTGCTATCTGGTCGAGAACGGCAAAGCCTGGTCCTGTCCGGCGAAACCTGTTCAAAAGCCGGTCCAACAAGCGACTGCAAAACCTTGCTGCGGCGGGATTACGCGCACCGTGGTCAAAAAACACCCGCCAGTTGTAACAAAGCGGACAGTCACGCATCGCACGGCGCCGCCTCAGCGGACCGTCACGCGCCAGTCGACAACGACCCGCCGTGTCGCGCCGCCGCGCCGTGTCGAAACCCGCCGAGCAGAAAGTCGTGACGTTCGCCTCGACATGGCGAGTTTTTCTGGCGGCGTCGGAAACGGCGTTGATGGCGGCTATTATGGCGGTGGCGGCGGTATCATCATCAGCAGCGGACGCAGCTATTCCGGCGTCCTCTCGCATGGCGCTTCAAGCTTCACGTTCCGCAATCGCGGCGGCAAACGCCGACGCGGTGGTGGTGGTGGCGGATGCGGCTGTATGGGCGGCGGCGACTAAGTCGCGACGTCCTCAATCCTGCCTTCTAGGTGAGTCGCCCGCAGCGCTGCTCATACATTTCAATCGCAGACGGCATCCATTGCCGGAAATTATTCGCACGGGTTTCTGAGGCCGGGTGCGTGCTCATCCATTCCGGAGGCCGTTGCCCGCCGCCAATCTTGCCCATGCGCTGCCACAGTTCAGGCGCCTCGCGCGGGTCGTAACAGGCGCGCACGAGCAGTTCGAGGCCGATCTTGTCAGCCTCTGTCTCATGCTCGCGTGAGAACGCCATCAGCCCGCCTCGCGCGGCCATGCCCATCGCTTGCTGAACCATTTGCGCCTGGCCTGGATCCATATCGCCAAGGCCGAGGCCAACCGCCATTGTGCCCATTTGCGCGAGCCGGGTATTGCTCATCCGTTTGGCGCCGTGATGGGCGAGCGCGTGGCCAATTTCATGCCCCATAACCACGGCCAGTTTGTCGACGTCCTGGATGTCTTCCAGCGTCACGCGCTGATCGTAATTGCCGGTAATATCGAGAATGCCGGTATAGATTGCGACATAGCCGCCAGGCAGACAGAAGGCGTTGGGCTGTTCTGACTGGATGACATTGAACGTCCAGTCGAACTCGCGCGCGACGGGTTCGAACT
>CAYGUD010000298.1:0-3588 GCA_964352865.1 uncultured Hyphomonas sp. | reverse complement strand
GTGCGCGCAATTTCTCAAACATATCGATGCGGGCTCGACCATCCGCTTCCTGATCGCGGAAAGTGAAAATCCCGCCACAGTGATGGGCGCATTGTATCTGGCGCGGCAGTACGGCGTCGATCATCAACTCGATATTTCGCCTTTGTTTGAAACGCCTGAAGCCCTGGAAACCGCCGGCCGCTTCATCGAACAATTGCTCGAAGAACCAGAATATTTGGCCTATTTGAACGTCCGAGGCTATCTCAGCGTGCAACTCGGTTTCTCTGATGCGGGCCGGTTCATCGGCCAGGTCGCAGCGGACATGGCCATCGAGCGTATCCATAATCTGATCAGCCGCGCCGTCGCGAAAGCTGACGCGAATCTCTCTTTGTTGATCTTCAACACACATGGCGAGTCGATGGGACGCGGCGCCTGGCCGGGAAGTTTCGACCAGCGTTTCGATCATTTGCTCAGCCATTGGACGCGCCAGCAATCACGTGATCGCGGCGTCCCCTTGCTGCACGAAGTCAGCTTTCAGGGCGGCGATGGATATTTGCACTTTGCCAATGATGACCTTGCAATCGCGACTTACAGCGCGTTTGCCGAACACCTCTTGTCGCAGCCCAATGATACCAGCGACGATCCATTCTATCAGCGCACAGATCTGGTCTGGGATTTTTACCGCGCGCTGAGACGTTGGCACGAGCGGCTGTTCGCCAATCCGGATTATGGTCATTTGCTAAATGATTTTGCCACCAATTTCCTGATCAAAGCCGGATCAAGACAGCGCCGTCGCAGCTCCGGTCCTGCGGGTCCGCGATCACTGCGCGCGATCTCGCACAATGCTACGCTGCAACAGCTCGGCGTACCTGTGAACACTGCCGCCGGGATCGGCTCGGCGCTGCGACGCGAACGCGATCAGGTCAATGATCTGATCAAGGGTTCGCCCCGCATGCGAGGCTTGATGAAGCTTGCTTCAATGGCGAGATCCGCGACCAGTGTTCCGGTCTTGCGGGCCTATGCGAGCGTCTATGATCCGAGCTTCTGGGTCGCGCTCTCAAAGGCCTCCGACGATCCGGACAAATGTCTCGGCTATCGACGGATCTACTATCTATTGCAGAACCGGCAAACCAGCACCTCAATTGAGAAGATCGCCAACTCGTTCAGCATTGATTTCAGCAAGTTCGATCTAATGCTAGCCAATATGGACAAAGTGCCAAGCTCGGAAGCGCGCCGCGAAGCACGTCTTGATGTACATGTCCTGCATGCCATTCGTCAGGCGATGATGATGAATGCCCTATCACTGGCTGGGCAGTTGCCAACTGTGTCGAGACGCCATGAATCGACCGTAGAAGACATCATGCATCTGATCCGAACGATGCAGATCGGCGACGCGGTCAAACTGCTCTGCGAGATCTTTCCGGCCTCGCGCGAAGAAGAGGCGCGTCTGGAAGGCCTGTCCGAGCCTGGCCACATGACCGGCAATCCTGCCAATGGTTATGATCAGCTGCATGCTAACATCATCAAACCGCTGGATAAGATTGACCGCCTTATGCACATGACCACGCTCGCCATATCCCAGGCTTACGGCGCTTACGGATAATTAAAAAAATCGCTTGCTTGTCGTTGCGAGATGGTTCCGACATCGTCTGAGGAAATCTCGGAGGACAGTATGAGCGATTCTGCAACGCGAACCGGCCCCTTGGCCGGGGTCAAAATCATCGACATGTCATCAGTCGTGCTCGGGCCATTTGCGACGCTCATTTTTGGCGACCTTGGCGCCGACGTGATCAAGATTGAAGCCGGTCAAAAAGGCAAAGCTGGCGACATGATGCGCTATGCAGGCGCCTCGCCAACCGGAGATCTCGGACCGATCTATACCAGCCTCAACCGCAACAAAAAGTCAGTCCAGCTCGATGCCAAAACCGAAGACGGCAAGGCTGCTATCCTAGCGCTGCTTAAAGACGCTGACGTGTTTTTTCACAATGTCCGCCTCGCAGGCATGGGGCGGCTTGGCCTCGATTATGACAGCGTCAAAGCGATCAATCCCGGCATTGTCTATGTCCATTGCGCAGGTTTTGGCGCCGGCGGTCCTTATGAAAAACGCCAGGCCTATGACGATCTGATTCAGGGTGCTTCGGGCTTTGCGTCCCTCAATGCCATGCGGTCCGGCGGCGACCCGGAATATGCGCCAAGCCTGGTCGCCGATAAGACCGTGGGACTATTCGCAACTTATGCAACACTGGCGGCGCTCTTCCATAAGGAGCGAACCGGCGAAGGTCAGTTTGTATCTGTGCCCATGCTGGAAAGCTTCACTTTCTTCAACATGGTCGAGAATCTCTATGGTGAGACCTTCCTGCCCGGAAATGGCAAGCTTGCTTACACGCGATCGATAAACGCCAATCGCAAACCCTACAAAACCAAGGACGGCTATATTGGCCTGGTCCCCTATTCGGATCAGCAATGGGAACTATTCTTCGACATGGGCGGCAAACCGGGCGTGTTTGAGGACCCTCGGTTTTCAACTTATGCGGCGCGCACAGAGAACATTACTGAGTTGTACGCGATCATTGGTGAAGTGGCCTTGTTGAAGACTTCTGATGAATGGCTGGCGCTGCTCGATGAGGCTAATATCCCGGCGATGCGGTATAATCAGATGAGTGATGTGCTGACGGATCCGCATCTCACCGCTGTGGACTTTTTCCAGACCCGCGAGCACCCGGATGCCGGCGCTTATCGCAGCATGAAACACCCGGTGGAATTCAGTGCAACGCCGGCCGACGTGGCGCTGGACCCACCGCGCCTCGGAGCGGATACAGAAATGGTGCTGGCGAGCCTAGGCTTGTAAGCGCCAAGACCCGCCAACCCCTCAATCATTTTCGAGCTGCTCGGCCCGAAGCTCTTTTTTGCCCAGCTGACGTTTTGCAATCGTACGCCACGGTGCACCTTCTTTCGGCGCACAGTCGGCGAGCGCATCGACGAGATCCCGTCCATGCAGACGATGGCCATACCGACCGACCGGCGGATGATTGCAGTCGACTTGAAACCAGCAGCCTTTCAGCTTCACTAGAACGCAGGTCTCTGTCAGCTCACGCAGATTGTGATCATGACGCCCGCCTGAAGCGCGGCGTTTACGATCAGCGCGCAGCTTGTCGCGATAATGCGTCCGACCGAGCTTGCGGCACAATTTGGCCGTCCGCTTGATCAAACCATCCTTCGGATCAACATAAAGCTCCGCCCACCAGCGATCTGGTGGCATTGGACCGCCCCAGTGATTTGGGGCCATCAAGCCGCCATCGCTGTCACGCGTAACTTTGACCAGAATGAAATCGGTCAGGTGATCACGCACATGCTGTTTAACGGTGCTGCTGGCATCCAGATGCTCACTGATTTCGCTATAGACTTTGTCCCAAGGCCGACCGACCTGTTTGTGAAGATAGCGCTTCAGGGGCGCCAGATTCTCATTCAGGTCTTTCGTATAGCCGCGATGCTCAAGCACCAGCCGGCGACCGGTTGCGTGCTTGCGATCTGGAACCTTGTCATAGCGCAGCTTGGATCTTGCCGCATATTTGCGGCCCCAACGCGGACGCTCGACAATGACTTTAAACA
>CAYGUD010000297.1:0-3594 GCA_964352865.1 uncultured Hyphomonas sp. | reverse complement strand
CCCCCCTGCTAAGGCCGCGCGGATGTACCAGATATCTGCAAAAGGCCCGCGCGCCGCAATCGAATCCGCATGGGATACGCTGGCCTGGACGGATCCATCGCCTGCTGGCGCCGTCGACGCCAAAGAAGACACCCGCTTAACCTGGCGCCTGGATGCATATTCAGAGACCCTCGAACAGGCCGAAGCGAGCGCGGCACTCATCAATGAAGTCGCGCCTGAGCTGAATCCTGTGATCGAAGCCCTAGAAGACCGTGACTGGGTGACGCTTTCTCTGGAAGGCCTGCCTCCTGTCCGGGCGGGGCGTTTCATTGTTGCTGGCAGTCATGCCCTGACACAGAATGCACCCGGAAAAACAGATATCCTGATCGAAGCCGGACCCGCGTTTGGTACTGGCCATCACGGCACGACCCTCGGCTGCCTGCTCGGGTTTGAGCATGCCCTGAAGAGCGGCGTTCCGAATAAGGTGCTCGATGTCGGCACCGGGTCTGGCGTTTTGGCGATCGCTGCGATCAAAACGGGTGCGCGACGCGCGATCGGCACCGAAATCGATGCGCAAAGCGTGATTGTCGCGAACGAGAATGCGGCGAAGAACAATGTCGCAAACCAGTTCAAGACCTACCAAACGCGAGGCGCCACAAATCGGATTATCCAATCTGCAGCGCCCTATGATTTGATTTTTGCCAACATTCTAGCCCGGCCTTTGACGCGACTTGCGCCGAGTCTGGTGCCCTTGATGCAACCAGGCGGGCACATCATCCTGTCCGGTCTGTTGACCCGTCAGGAGCCTTTAGTGCGCGCTGCATATATGGGCCGAGGCCTATCGCTGGTCAAACGCATCCGCCGAGACGGCTGGTCAACACTGGTTCTGCGGCGCGCTGATTAGAGTCTAGCGATCGAACCGACGCGCGTGACGCGCAGAGCGCTGCTCCAGCACACGTGGACGATAGACTTCAATAGAAGCATCGCTGGTGCTGATTGAGACTTTGCTGACGGGGGTGACTTCCTGAACATTGTTAGATGTCGTTGGGAAGAAAGCTTGCAGGCCGGCATAGCCGCGCATGATATTTAGAGTTTTCATCGTTTTAGTCCTGGGAGGTTTGTTTTTGTTATGTCCGCCATATAGTGTCGAAAGCCTTGCCAAAACATATACAAATCAGTAATTTACCATGCAATTCCGCATACCTCATTTTCATCTTTGCGTGATTGATACATCAGGACTATCTAGCCGGTATGAAACAGAATTTTGACGTAAAAGGCGGCCCTCAGATTGGTCGCGAAAATCTGCCCAAACTCCGCAGACAACTCGTTGCGGCCAAGCTGGATGGCTTCTACGTGCCTCACGAGGACGAGTATCAGAACGAGTACCTTCCAGACGCCAATGAAAGACTGGCTTGGGTAAGCGGATTTACCGGGTCCTTCGGCTCCGCGCTCATCCTGCTCGATCGCTCTGCAATTTTCATAGATGGCCGTTATACCATCCAGGCTGCAGATCAGACAGATCACGACCTGTTTGAGCGCGTCGCTGTGCCCGACCCTGGTCCGTTCGGATGGTTGGCGCAACAAGATCTGGCGGGTAAGTGCATCGGCTATGATCCGGCTTTGATGACGCCGAATGATGTCGACACATTCGAAATGGCCGCATTGAAAGCTGGCGCCACTGTGCAAGCGGTATCAGAAAACCCAATCGATCTGGCCTGGGCGGATCGCCCGCCCCAACCTCTTGAGCCCGTTTCTGCGCACAGTCTCGACTATTCGGGACAAGCGAGCGACGCCAAACGCGCTGAGATTGCCGCTGCCTTGCGAGACTCAGGTGCGGATGCTGTCATGATTACGGCGCCTGCCAGCATTGCCTGGCTTTTCAACATTCGAGGCGCGGATGTTTCATGTTCCCCCCTGCCGCTGGCCCGCGCGATTTTGCGGTCCGACGCCAGCGCCACGCTGTTCCTTGATCCAGCCAAGGAAACACCGGGCTTACGCGAACATCTCGGCAATCAGGTGACGCTCGCCCCGATCACGACACTCAATGAAGAGCTTGACGCTCTGAAGGGGCAGACAATCAGTCTCGACCCTGCTTTGGCGTCCGCCTGGTTCTTTCAAAAGCTGCAGGCCGCTGGCGCAACGATCTTGCGCGCGCAGGACCCGGTGCTTTTACCCAAAGCTTGCAAGAATGCCACTGAGCTCGCCGGCACAGCCGCTGCGCACAGACGCGATGGCGCGGCCGTGACGCGTTTTCTGCATTGGCTCGATACGGACGCTCAATCCGGAACCTGCACCGAAATCGACGCAGCGCTCAAATTGCTGGATTTCCGCACCGTTGATGCGAGCATGAAAGACATGTCGTTTGAGACCATATCCGGCGCCGGTCCGAATGGCGCCTTACCACATTACCGGGTGTCCTCGGCGTCCAACCGCACGCTCGAACGCGGCTCGCTGTATCTGGTGGATAGCGGCGGCCAGTACCCGGATGGGACGACTGACATAACGCGCACTGTTGCGATCGGCACGCCGAGCGATGACATGCGGCGTCACTATACCCTGGTCCTGAAAGGCCATATCGCAATGGATCGTGTTCGTTTCCCAGACGGCACGACTGGCACCCACCTTGATACGTTGGCGCGCCATGCACTCTGGCAAGCTGGTCTCGATTATGATCACGGCACCGGTCATGGCGTCGGCGTCTATCTCGGTGTTCATGAGGGCCCGCAGCGTATCGCAAAGGCCTGGAATGCGACGCCATTAATGCCCGGCATGATCGTTTCAAATGAACCTGGCTTTTACAAAGAGGGCGCTTACGGCATTCGGATTGAGAATTTGCAATATGTCACCCCGCCTGAAGCCATCGAAGGCGGTGACAGACCCATGCTTGGGTTTGAGTGCGTCACGTTCGCGCCGCTGGCGCGCGATTTGATCGACTTGGAACTTCTCTCAGACGAAGAGCGTGATTGGGTCGATGATTATCACCAGCGCGTGCTCAGCGAGATTGGTGACCTGGTCGACGGTGAAGCTGGAGACTGGTTAAAAGCGGCGTGCGCAGCGCTTTAGAGTGAACTGACGAGTTCAATCCACTCGGCCTCTGTCATCACGGTGACGCCTAAGTCCTGAGCTTTTTTCAACTTTGACCCGGCTCCTGGACCCGCAACGAGAATATCTGTTCGGCCAGAGACCGATCCAGAAACCTTGGCGCCAAGCGATGTCGCCCGGGCTTTGGCTTCGTCTCGGGTCATGGCCTCAAGGGTGCCTGTAAACACGACTGTTTTTCCGGCAACTGGACTTTCGCTGGCTGGTGCCTCGCCATCGAGAACATCGATCTCGCCGAGCAATTCAGCCATCATGTCCTGATTATGAGGTTCACTGGCAAAGGCTTTCAGAGATCCGACGGCAGCGCCGCCAATGCCATCTATTGAGGTCAGCGCCTGTTCAGCCTCGCCGCCTGGTTCATCACGCGCGTGTTCCACTGCGGTCCAGAATGCCTGCCATTGAACGAAGGTCCGCGCGAACAGGTCGGATGTCGTCTGCCCAACATGGCGTATCCCGAGCCCATTCAACAGCCGGGCAAAGGGGGCTTTGCGTTTTTCATCAATGGCAGAGAGGAGT
>CAYGUD010000296.1:0-3596 GCA_964352865.1 uncultured Hyphomonas sp. | reverse complement strand
AGCCTTCCTCATCAAAGGCGGCGCGAGTCTTTTCTTCATTACGGTAATAGCCTGGCGTGACGTTGACGCCTTTGACTCGCAATTCGAGTTTATCGCCCGCTGGCACCAATTTAAACGTATTGCCCGGCAAAGGCAGTCCGATCAGGCCCATTGTGTCATTCGGCCAGTGGACATTACTCGCCGTTGGCGACGTCTCCGTCGCGCCATAGCCTGCAGATAGGGAAATGCGTTTTCCAGTGACCCTGACCGCGACATTCTGAATCCGCTCATATATGTCCTGGCCCATCGCTGCGCCGCCATAGGACATGCAACAAATACGCTCAAAGAATGTCTCGGCGAGATCGGCGTCGCGCTCAAGCTCTGTGGCGAGCGCAGCCCAGGCAGCGGGTACAGTGGTGTGCTGGGTGGTCGAGATCTCTTTCATATTGCGGATCATTTCTGGAAGTCGCGCCGGCGTCGGCGCCCCCCAATCGAGATACAGCGTACCGCCCCAATCGGTCATATTATGCAAGATCGCATTGGCGCCATAAGTGTGGCTCCAGGGCAGGAAGTTGCACATCACTTGAACACCGCCGGTGACGTGCGCGAGCCGGTCCTCATCCCAAACGGAGCGAATCATTTTGGCATTTGCAGCGATCATCCCATGTGTATTGATCACGGCCTTTGGCTCGCCCGTGGAGCCAGAAGTCAGCATATATTTCGCCACGGTTTCTGATGTCAGGCGATCAAACGCCTCAGCGACAGAGTTTCCGCCAGGCACTGCGAAAGCGTCCAATGACTGGCTCCGATAGCCATCCGGTGCATTGCGAGAATACAGCACGAGCCGGTCGCTGACCGCCATACCGTTCAAACCGCGCTGATATTCGGCGCCATCTTCGACATAGATGAATTTCGGCTCGACCAGATTATCCACATAGTTCAGCCGGGCAAAGTCCTGGCTCAGCAACGCATAGGCCGGCGTAACAGGGACGACAGCAATCCCGGCCAGCATCGCGCCATACATGATGACGGCGTGATCGATTGTATTGCGTGACAGTATCATCAAAGGCGCATCTGCGCCGGCATTCAGAAATCCCTGAGCGAGCGCCTGAACGCGCTGCCATCCTTCCTCATAGCTGATCTCCTGCCAGCCTTCTCGCGATGGCGTGATCGGATCTCGCTGCGCCAGCCAGATGCGATCTGGTGCATGTTCAGCCCAATATTTGAGCGGCCACAACATGTGCGGCGGATGATCTTTCAGCGGCTGACCATTGTCGAGCAGAATGGTGCCATCATCGCGGTGCTCAATTTTTGATTTCTGGGGTAGATATGGCACCTCCCGAAAGGGAATATGACTGGTCTCACTCATCGCCTATTCGAGGCCTCGCGTTTCGATTTGGATCCGTTCACCGCAATGCTTGCAATGAACGGCGTCAGGATCATGTCGGGTTAGTCCACACGCCTCACAAGCATAGTCAACCTTGTCGCCGGGGAGGGCGATTGCGCGCAATAAGCGCAGGAAAAGCGTCAGTCCAAGAACCATGATGACGATGGCCAGCAAGCGCCCCCAAACGCCTTCCATCAATATATCGCCATAACCGGTTGTCGTCAGACTGGTCACCGTAAAGTATAACGCGTCGACATAAGTCTCGATGCCGGGATTGGACTCGCTTTGCAGCACATAGACCAGACCCGACATCAGAAAGACGAAAACGACCAGATTTGTCACCCGGTCAAAAATGTTCTCATGCTGTTTGAGATAGCTCGACACGCCTTTCAGGCGCTTCAGCAATGTGAAGGCCCGAATGATCCGAACCGCGCGCAACAATCGAAGGAAGGCCAGGTTTTGCGTGAATAGCGGCGCCAGCATCGATATGACGACAATCAAATCCGCCCAATTGTAGAAGCGCCGCCAGAATTTGACTTTTGGATTGGCGATGTAGAAGCGCGCCGCGAGATCGAGCCCGATCACCGCACCAATGGCATAGTCCGCAATCGGGTGGGAGACGCCATCCCCGCGAAACGGTGCCCAGAGAAAATAGGCTATTGTCAGAATGTCGAAGGTCAGAAGGCCCAGCCTGAAGAAGTAGGGCCCCCGTCCGTGCCCTTCATAAAGCCAGAAGAGCTTCCGATTCAGCCCCTTTCGTTCGCTCAAAGTGCACCCCTTCGAATCGGCCTCTGTCTTTTACGAGTATGACCAGCCGAGAGTTCGCTGTCACGCCGCCGCGATCAGCAACGAGCACGGCAGGCAAGAGGAACGCTGAAATTGTGATGACAATTCGGCGTGAGCGAAGGTGAGCACTGTTTGATCAGACGTTAAGTGTCGCGCCGGTCTTCTCCGTTTAGGTCCATCTCATTCGCAGACCAAAAAACAAACATAGAAGGACTACCACATCATGTCTCGATTCACTGCGATGGCATTTGCCGTCTCCTCCCTCGTCGCCTTCCCCGCCATCGCGCAGAATGATGACGGATTCTACGTCTCTGGCTTTATCGGCGCAGGATTTGCCAATGACGCTGACCTTACAGGGACGCAGACCCCAGCCACTGGCGCGCCAGGCGTCGCCGGTGCCCCTGCCCGCATCCAGGCCGAATATGATAGTGACACGACGTTCGGTGTTGCCCTCGGTTACAAAACGCCATGGGAGTTTTTCGGCATTTTCCACCCCCGCCTGGAGCTTGAATACTCAACTCTTGATGTTGATGTCGACCGTGGCAGCTTCAATAGCGGCAATCAGACATTTGGCGGCGATACCAGCATCGATTTTTTCCTGGTCAATAATTATAGCGACATCATCTGGGACGATAATCAGACCGTCATCCCGTTTGTTGGCGGCGGACTAGGCGTCGCCAATGTTGACGCCAATATCCTTTATGCTGGTGGCGGATCACCGACCCCGAACTTTGTTGCGACGGGCGAAGACACTGGACTGGCCGGAACCGTTGCCGGTGGATTGACCTGGCTCACGGGGTCGCAATGGGAAATTTATGGCGAAGCCCGTTACTATCAGATCCGAGATCTTGAATTTGAACGCCGCTTCATTGGCGGCGGCGCGAACTTGCTCAATGCCCGCGTCGAAGATGATTTTGACGGCACCAGTCTGACCGTTGGTGCGCGCTACAAATTCTAAGAGATGTTCCCTCCCTTTCGCATCTCTTAGGTGATGGCCCGGCAACATTCCCCTTTGTTGCCGGGCCTTTTTCTTTGTGCCGGATGACAAATCGTCAGGGCCAACTTAAATGCCAGCCTATGGCAACTCCTATGATCTATCTTCCACATCGCGCCGGTCTCTCTCTGACGGGCCCGGATACACTGGTTTTGCTAGAGCGGCTGGTCACCAATGCAACGAATGACTGGGACTTGGGAACCACCCGATATGGCGCGCTCCTGACGCCGCAAGGCAAAGTGCTCTCTGATTTTCTCGCGCTGCGGATTACCGATGGCGTGTTGCTGGATGTGTCAGCTGACCATGTCGACGATCTCGCTAAACGATTGAAAATGTTCCGCTTGCGCAGCAATGTGGAGATTGCTCGACTGGAAAACCTCGTCATTATGGCGGGCATCGAAGACACGCCGAACGACATGCCATCGCTCAACGGCGCCGCTTATATCTACC